>NZ_JAQMUH010000154.1:0-19812 GCF_028331025.1 Anabaenopsis arnoldii
AATCTGAGCGGGGCGAATCTGAGCGGGGCGAATCTGAGCGGGGCGAATCTGAGCGGGGCGAATCTGAGCGGGGCGAATCTGACTGGGGCGAATTTATCGCAATCAAACACAATGGCAGCAAACTTCCATAACGCCACTCTGACAGATGCTTGTATCCAAGACTGCAATTTTCATGGTGCGACAAAACTAGATGCAGCAATTTGTGAATATTTTCATTGAGAATTAGCTGCGGATCTGATATAAATTCTCATCCAGTAGTAGAGGAATTTTCTAAAATGCTAGTAGAAATTGGATATTCCTAAACTAAATTATCTCACACAATGTTACTACATTTAAGCACCTGGCAAGAAGTTGAAACCTATTTACAAGAATCTCAGGGTATTATTATCCCCATCGGCTCCACAGAACAACATGGACCCACAGGCTTAATTGGTACTGATGCTATTTGTGCAGAGGCGATCGCTGGTGGCGTGGGTGAAGCAACTCAAGCAATGGTTAGCCCTACAATCAATGTCGGCATGGCATTACATCATACCGCTTTTCCCGGTACAATAAGCCTACGTCCAAGTACATTGATTCAGGTAGTCACAGACTATATTACTTGTTTAGCTAAAACTGGTTTTACTAAGTTCTATTTTATCAATGGACACGGTGGTAACATTGCCACCCTGAAAGCTGCATTCTCAGAAACCTATGCGCACTTGGAAAATTTGCAGATTAGCAACGCCCAATGTCAACTTGCTAACTGGTTTATGTGCAGTTCTGTATATAAACTTGCCAAAGAATTATATGGCGATCAAGAAGGTGCCCATGCTACCCCCAGCGAAGTAGCCGTTACCCAGTATATTTATCCACAATCTATTAAAAAAGCATCCCTGACACCAGAAGTTGCTCTTGGACATAAAATTTATGGTGCAACTGACTTCCGCAGACGCTATCCAGATGGACGCATGGGTTCAAATCCGGCTTTAGCAACACCAGAACACGGTCAGCAGTTTTATGATTTGGCGGTGACAGAACTCAGTACAGGATATTTAGAGTTTTTGAAAGCCGAATAGTATCGCTAGTCGTTAAGTTTACATGGTGGGTTACGGCGTAGTGGCAAATACATATATTTATATGTTTAATTTTATGCCTAACCCACCCCAGATGGTTACTACAAACTCTTATATTTTGCGTCCCTTACCCATGACTGTTCTTTACATCTTTGTATTGAGCTTAAACACTGGCCTTTACCGCAAAATCTCTACCTCTTCAGCCACATTTATCTGGTCAAGGACTCCCCAAACTTGCTGTAACATTGGTTCTAACCCAGCGCGGGTAACTGCGGAGATTAAGAACACAGGAGAAAGGGAAAGGTGATGAAGTTGAGCCGCTACGGCTTCTAAATCCACTGTGTCCCTGTCCACCGCATCAATTTTATTCAGCGCTAAAATTTGGGGACGCTTTGCTAAACCTCGTCCATAGGCTTGCAACTCTTCCTTAATTATCTTGTATTCACTAATCACATCTTCGCTAGTTGCATCAATGAGGTGTAGCAGAACCTTTGTGCGTTCAATGTGGCGCAAAAAATCGTATCCCAAACCCGCACCCTGAGAAGCACCTGCAATTAAACCGGGAATATCAGCAAACACAGTACCATCACCAGTAGGTTTTCTGACTACACCCAAATTAGGGATGAGAGTTGTAAAAGGATAGTCAGCAATTTTGGGACGTGCTGCTGATAGAGATGAAATTAGCGTAGATTTACCAGCATTGGGTAAGCCAATAATTCCTACTTCCGCTAAAAGTTTTAACTCTAGGCGTATTACCTTCATTTCTCCTGTGAGTCCAGGTAAAGCATATTCTGGGGCGCGGTTACGGTTACTCAGAAAATGCTGATTTCCTAGTCCACCTTTTCCACCTTCAGCAACCCGAAAACTTTGTCCAGGATCAATTAAATCACATAGCAAAGCCCCTGTACTGGCATCATATACAGAAGTACCACAGGGAACTTCGATGATTAAATCCTTACCATTAGCCCCGGTACAGTTATTTGGACCACCACGTCCACCATTATCAGCTTTAAAAAGATGCTTGTATCGAAAGTCCAGCAAAGTTTGTAGGTTAGTATCCACAACAAAAATCACCGAACCGCCTCGTCCCCCGTTTCCACCAGATGGACCCCCTGCTGGTACGTATTTCTCACGTCGGAAGGCGACGATACCATCCCCACCTTTACCCGCTTCAACTTCGATTACCGCTTGGTCAATAAATTGCATAATTTAGTTATTTATCATTCGTCATTGGTCATTAGTCCTCTGGAACGTTACCAATTGATTTCAGGTATCCGTTAAGAGTTCTAGTTGATTGGTTGTTAGCTTTAATACATCTACTTTTTCCTTTCTTAACAGGTTACGATTATATGCTGCTATGACCCAGTGCTGATTTTTTTACAAAGGCACCCTAGCTATTTTGACGAAAAGACTATTTCTTTGATAACTTCCTGTTCATAAACCTTCTGCTATATTCCCACCAATGTTATCTGCTCAACGAATTATTTATTTACCTAGTGTATCTTGGTCCAATGGCTGCCAAGCATTAACCATTTTCCAGACAATTGATCAACCCGTAATTTTAGAAACCTCCCACTTGACTAAACTAGCAAATTCCAAGACTCCAAATTAACATAAATTTCTAGTACAATTTACTACAAATTTGATAAATTAATTAATGGAAAAGTATCTCGGACAGATTACTACATAGGATACAAGTAGCCGTAACCTAACTAGACAGCCCAACTAACTGTAATCAAGTATACATGAAAGTTTATTTTGGCATTGAGCATGAAGTCGCTTTCCTCAACCACGAAGGAAAATTTGCTGATTTTTCCCAAACTAAATTCTCTGACTTTAATCAAATTGTCGAAAAACTGCCCACATACCCCAACGATTATTCACAATTGCGCGTTGGCGATGCTGGTATTCGGCAAAAGAGATGGTATATTGAGGGTTTTGAAAGATTTGCTAATTCTGAAAAGGTGATAGACTGTATACCCAAAGGTATCGAAATCAGAACCACTATCCACTCTGATATTTCAGGTGCTTTAACTGAATTATCAGAAAGTTTTCAATTACTGCGTGAAGTGGCTGCTGGCTATGGGTTTTCACCTGTTTTAACTAGTTTTAACCCCTATAAGACTGTATTTGAACCTCAACCACCTTTAAATGATTATGAACTCCAACAGTTACAGACTTATCCTGATGAACAAACCGCCAATATTTACATGGTAACTTATGGTCCAGATTTAAATATCTCAGTGCCAGATTTACCAATTGAAAATGTGATTGATATTGGCAAGAAGTTAACCTATTATAGTCCCTATATCGTTCCTTTTAGTTATAGTTCCCCTTTTTATAATGGGGGATTATGGGATGGTTTGTCAGTCAGAACTTTTGTCAGAACGGGAAAAAGATCGGCAGCACTGGTGTTTGTCGAGAAGGAAGAACAACTCATTAATAGCGTGCCATCATTGACAAAAATCGCCCGTATTCCTGCTGAAGTGGGACGCATTGAATTTAAAGCTTTTGATAGTTGTGATGACTTTTCTATCTATGGGGGGTTGTTGGCATTATTGAAAGGTTTGATCTTGGATAAAAGTTTACCAGGTAGAGCAATTAGGCCTAACGCGACTTTACACCAAATCTCTGCAAAAAAAGGCTTTGATTATCCAGATATTTGTGCTAATGCTACACAGCTTTTACAAGTAGCTGAGGTTTCCTTGAGGGATGATTCAGATGTTCAGTTATTAACACCATTAAAAGATATACTAGCAAAGCGCAAAACTAAATCCCATGAACTAATAGCGGCTTACCAAAGTGTCGGTTCAATTGAACAAGCACTGCAAAACACTTACGCCCACCCTAGCATAGAGAGTAGGACAAATGAATAACCTCACCTTTAGGGGCAATTCATAGAATTGCCCTTAGATAATTTAGTCTTTTATTTAGGAATTTGTATTGGTTGACTGACTGGGTGGGATACCTTCAATGGTAATCAACCCCTCAATTACAGTTTTGACGATTGGTGCGGCCACAGTAGAACCATAAGCATTTATGCCTTGTGGCTCATCCACTACCGCAAAAACTACATACCGCGGAGATTCTACCGGTAAAATACTTACGAAGCTAGTTATCCGCGCATTTGGGAGATAGCCACCATTTGGACTCGCTTTTTGAGATGTACCGGTTTTACCACCAATGCGATAACCCGGAATTTTAGCATTACTACCAGTACCTTCTGATACTACAGTTTCCATCATTTCCACTACCTTTTGAGTTGTGGTTGCTGAGAAAATTTGGCGTGTTGTGGGCAGATCAGGCGCATAATGCATCTGGCCTTTACTGTCCACCAACCCTCGCACTACATGGGGTGTGACTAATTTACCCCCATTCGCTAAAACGCCATGCATTTGCACCAACTGTAACGGTGTTAAAGCAAAACCTTGCCCAAAGGATGTAGTTGCTGGTTCAATGGGTGAACTGAGAAACTGTCTTGAACCTTTGAGCCGTCCCCCCACTTCAAAAGGCAAATCTGTATCGACTGTTTCCCCTAGCCCCAAACGTTCTAGCCAATTGTAATAAACTTGTGGTTGTATGCGTTCAATGATCCGCACCATGCCAATATTGCTAGAAGTTTGTAATATCTGTGCAATGTTAATATTGCCATAACTCTTGTGACCTGCATTTCTAATCGTGTGCTTACCTATTTGAATAGAACCGGGATCATTAAACACATCATCTGCTTTAATTACGCCATTCTCTAGGGCGATCGCCACATTCAAAGGCTTAAAAGTCGATCCCGGCTCATAAAGATCAGCTACTGTCCAGTTTCTAAATAGGGAAATATCAGCACTAGAGTATTCATTGGGGTTATAGGTAGGATAGGAAGTCAGAGCTAGTAAAGAACCGTCTGAAGCATCCATAACAATTACCGCCCCACGTTTAGCCTGAAACTTCTCTATCTGTTTTTCTAGAGCAGTACCGGCGACCCTTTGCAAACGGCTATCAATAGTTAATTGCAGTCGCAGGTCATCGAAATTTAAAAATCCTTCCGGTGCATGAATTGGTAGAAGTCTACCATTACCAGCCCTACTCAGCCGCGCTGTCTGCGGGGAACGTTCTAATAAATTCTCTTGACTGTATTCCACACCAGCCTGACCCTTACGGTCAAGATTGACGTAGCCCACCACGTCCGCAACCACATTCTTTTGCGGGTAATATCGGGAGTATTGTTGAATCAATTCTAAGCCATTTAAGCGCAATGATCTCACACGCCCAGCACTGACTTCGGGTAAGCCGGAAGCAAGTGTAATCCCACTCCTGCGACTTTCAAAAGTTTTCACCAATTCAGCCGGGGGTTTGTCGAGTATGGGAGCGAGTTGTTCTGCCATTTGTTTATTAGACTGAGCAAACAGCTTAGGATGGGCATATAAGGTATATACAGGTCGGTCAACAGCTAATACACTATTAGTGCGATCTACCACTAGGCGACGGGGAACGAAAGGCCGTAAATTCACCATTTGCTGGTTACGCGCCTTCTCGGTTAACTTTGCTCCCTGGATAATCTGCAACTGATATAAATTAATAGCCAAACCCAAACCTGCGGTCATTAATATGCCCCAAACCACGAACAGCCGGGGTCTGGTATTGGATATCTGGTCTTGAGGATTAGAGGTGAACCTAAACCTCTGCATAAATGCTAGGATAGAAGACTTTCCTCGCCTTCTAAATGCTGAATTTTGAAAATTTCTCAATTTTAGTTTACCGGGTGACTTCTGTATTTACCTGCTCAGTATTAGTTATCGGTTATTAGGAACAGCCGGATTCCCCTAAGTGCATCATTCAGGGTTGAAATCCTGTACTCCCGCTTTGATAACTCTAATATCCTAGTGGTAAGGGAGTGTTTTGCGGCTTTTCCATATTTAGTGCTGTGCCAGGGGGTGTAGCATCAGAACTAGAAGATGGAGATGCTGCGGGCAAAAAAATTGTTCTGGCTGGTGTTGGTGACACTAGCGCAGTGGCTTCGTCTTGTGCTTCTTCAGCCATTTTGTTCTTGAGGGTAGCGTTAGTTGTGGTTAACTGCCGTTCATAAAGTTTCAGGTTTTGTAGCCTGTTATATTCCTGACTCCACAGTTGTTGAGAATATACTATCCAACCATACACAAATAAAGTTGCTGCTACCAAGAAAAACGTGACTACGGAGGAATAACGATGTGATGTGTACAAGCGCAGTAACCAAAAAGGTCCAGAGCCATAATTAGGCATCACGGGTAAGCTACCTTCCCCTAGCTTCTGATTTTTCTGGGTTGTTCTATTTGATTGACTTTCCACCCGTGAGACTCGTTGTTTAGCGACTTCAGGTAATGGATGAGTCGTAGAAACCGGCAACTTCTTGACAGCACGCCGTTGTCTTTTTGAGGATCTTGGCAAAGGTTCATCTACAAGTGTAGATGTACTCCCAGAGGTTGATCCTAGAGGGATGGGAGGCCCCTCCCCGTTGGATGGGGTAGGATTGATTCGGAACCAAAGACCTGTTTTGGGAACAGCCGATTTACGCACAACAGCCATATATGTTTTTAGATGGAAAATACAGTGTTTTAAACCTTTAGCCTGTTTGTCCTCAGGCGACAATCCTCGTGTGATACTTCACTGCACTAATGATGGCATTAGCTGGGTATTGTAATACCTGTCACTGGTAGGCAGCAATGTGCCATTTCCAGTATGGCAACACAAGGCAGCAAGGCACAAGAGCCTTGTAAAATAAAGAATTTTCATCTGATGTCTTGTTTGTCCGCCAAGTTGATTTTGGCTATCTGCTGACTGGAGTCCTGAAGCAGAGAAATTAATCACCCTCCTGCATAATCAATCAGCCTCAAAAAATCAGCCGAAAGTATTGCTTTTGAAAATATCAGCACAAGACATTTCAAAAATTAGCAACAAATAGGTTATGTTATACAACAGGCTATTTTTTTTATTGCCATTTTCTGGTGAAAGAGGAGTTTATGTTGAAAACAAAAATCTTTGGTTTTGTTCTAATGTTAGGGTTGGCTGCGGTTCTTGGAGCCTGTGAGCCTGGGACTGAGCCTGAAACTCCACCAGCGACTCCCACTCCTGGTGAACCCACTGACGGTGCTACTCCAGCCCCCGCACCCGGTACCAATCCCCAATAAATTTTGACTCAGTAAATCACCCCAAGAAAATTAAAAACTAGTATAATTTATGACTAAATGAACTTAATTTTTTTGGGGCGGTTATACAACATCTTTTTGTCAAATAGACTGAAAACTTTAATTAAATTAGCAGGTAAAGGGCACTGGTTAATATAATTGCAACTGTAACCAAGTTTCATGGTGGTGGCTTACGGAAAAATTATCAGGTCTATTAATCAGTTATTTATGCAACTTATTTAGGTGGTAATTTACGTAAGTCATACTCCTGCTATAGTGCGGAAATCAACATACTTTCTTGGCAAGTTGCATATCTAAAGGCATAAAATTAATCCTCATGGCGGGGCAAAGTAGCTTTATGTTGCTACTACAATTTAGTACATCCCATTACTGTCGCAAAGCTCGTCTGGCGCTCGGCTATAAGCAAATTAATTATAAAACTGAAAATCTGACTCCTGGGTGGCATATCCTGCGAGTTAGGCCGCTAACAGGTTTGAAGACTTTACCTGTGTTGTTACCACTTGAGGGTCAACCCAATGCGATCGCTGACTCTACCGAAATCTTAAAATTTCTGGAAACTTATCAACCACAACCGTCCTACTTCTTGCCTGACCATGAACAGCAGACAGAAGCGTGGATGTTAGAGGATTGGTTGGATGAAAGCATTGGTACAGCCACCAGGTTTGTATACTATCAGTTCCGGGCTGGGGAAGGCAAGGAAATTGACCCTTCACTGGTTAGTCAGATGGTAATTTCAGTAGTCCGCCAACAATATGGTATCAACCAGACTACTGTGGAATTGGCTAAAAAGAGACTTGCTATTGCCTTTTCAGAGTTATCTATTCGCTGGCAAAAAAATGACTACTTAGTAGGTAATCAGCTAAGTGTGGCAGACATTAGCGCAGCTGCCTTGCTGAGTCCTTTAGCACTGATTCCTGAGTATCGTCAAGGATATCCCTGGTTATTTGAGCGCATTGTGCAAGTCCACCAACTGTGTCATGAACCATTAGCACCAGGGTTGAGTGAGGGTTAGGATGAAGGTAATCGGGAGAAAAAAAATAGTATTTTGGGTTGTGGGTATTAGTACTACCCTTTTTTTGGGCTGGAGTGGCCATTGGGGAACAAATGCGATCGCATTACCCCCACCCGAAGATATACCAGAAGAAATATTGCGGAGGGAAATTATTCTAGACGCGCGATCGCCAGTGGACGGTAAACCCCTGAATGCTGCCGAATACGCAGAACTACAAGAACAGCTACAAGTAAGTCCTCCACCCAAACTGAATGCCGATTTACGACAAACCATTTACCTGATAAGGTTACGTAAGGCCTTACTGCAAATTTTCCCCTTCTTAGATATTTGAAGCAATTATAACGAAAATGCCGAAAAACCTTGATAACCAGGCGCATAGCCCCGTATTTAAATAGTGGGGATCAAGGCACACTTTTCTCACTTATTACTAACTTTAGGTAAATTTGAGCAGATTTTGAGTGACAGTCGTTAAACCCCAATCTCCAGTGACCATTCTGATGTACGATAACGGTGACGACAAAATTACAAATAAATTTAGAACCATAAATTTAGTTCTTTCTGGGGAAAACCCAGATCTACTCTCTAGGGTCAGCAATGGGAGTAACTCACTCAATTACTGTATTCAAATCTAGGTAGCTTCATCTCTATGACCACAATTATCCCAGAACAGGTTAACCGTATAGTTGGGAATCAGCATCACGATCCCTTTGAAATACTAGGTTCTCATTGCATAGAACAAAATGGCAAAAAAGTCTGGGCTGTGCGAGCCTACCTACCAAATGCGACTGCAGCATCGGTAATTCTTCCTGAGGAGCGTCAGGAATACCCAATGGAGACAGTACATAATCCACATTTTTTTGAATGCATAATTGAAACAGCGGAACTGACAAACTACCAGTTACGGATTAAAGAAGGTGAGCATGAGCGTGTCACCTATGACCCCTACGCCTTCCGGTCTGCGAAACTAACAGACTTTGACTTACATTTGTTTGCCGAAGGCAATCATCACCGAATATACGAAAAAATGGGAGCCCATCCCACAGAGATCAACGGTGTTAAAGGTGTTTATTTTGCCGTTTGGGCTCCCAATGCTCGTAATGTTTCCTTGCTAGGAGACTTCAATCTGTGGGACGGGCGTAAACACCAGATGCGCAAAGGCTCCACCGGCGTTTGGGAATTATTCATTCCTGAAATCGGCGTAGGAGAGCATTACAAGTATGAAATTAAAAATTTTGAAGGGCATATTTACGAAAAATCAGATCCCTATGCTTTCCAACAGGAACCCCGTCCCAAAACTGCCTCCATTGTCACTAATTTAAATACTTACACTTGGAGTGACCAAGACTGGATGGAAAAGCGTCGTCACACCGACCCCCTGACCCAACCAGTCTCCGTCTACGAAGTGCATTTAGGCTCTTGGTTACACGCTTCTAGTTCAGAACCAGCCAAATTACCCAATGGTGAGACAGAACCCGTAGTTATAGTTTCAGAACTCAAACCAGGCGCACGCTTCCTCACCTATAGAGAACTAGCAGACCGACTGATACCCTATGTCAAAGAATTGGGGTACACCCATTTAGAACTGCTACCCATTGCGGAGCATCCCTTTGATGGGTCTTGGGGTTATCAAGTAACTGGATATTATGCCCCCACTTCACGTTTTGGCAGCCCCGAAGATTTCATGTATTTTGTTGACAAATGCCACCAAAACGATATTGGTGTAATTGTCGATTGGGTTCCCGGTCACTTTCCTAAAGATGGTCATGGTTTAGCTTTCTTCGATGGTACTCACCTTTATGAGCACTCCGACCCGCGCAAAGGAGAACACAAAGAATGGGGTACTTTAGTTTTCAACTACAATCGCCACGAAGTTAGAAACTTTCTAGTAGCTAATGCCCTCTTTTGGTTTGATAAATACCATATTGATGGTATTCGCGTTGATGCTGTGGCTTCCATGCTTTACCTAGACTATTGCCGCAAAGCAGGAGAATGGCTACCTAACGAATACGGGGGTAGAGAGAACTTAGAAGCCGCAGATTTTATGCGTCAAGTTAATCACATTATCTTTAGCTATTTCCCAGGTATTCTTTCCATTGCAGAAGAATCCACTTCCTGGCCTATGGTGTCCTGGCCTACCTACACAGGCGGACTAGGGTTTAATTTAAAGTGGAATATGGGCTGGATGCACGATATGCTGGACTACTTCAGTATGGATCCGTGGTTCCGCCAGTTCCATCAAAATAATATTACCTTTAGTATGTGGTACAACCACAGTGAGAACTTCATGCTGGCTTTGTCCCATGATGAAGTGGTACATGGTAAGAGCAATATCATCGGCAAAATGCCCGGTGATACATGGCAGAAGTTAGGGAATGTGCGTTGTTTATTTAGCTATATGTTTGCTCACCCCGGCAAGAAAACAATGTTTATGAGCATGGAGTTCGGCCAATGGAGTGAGTGGAATGTCTGGGCAGATTTGGAGTGGCAATTATTACAATATCAAGACCACCAACAATTAAAGCAGTTTTTCCAGGATCTAAACCGTCTCTACCGTTCTGAACCAGCTTTATATACTCAGGATTTCGCCCAAGATGGCTTTGAGTGGATTGATTGTAGCGATAACCGTCATAGTGTGGTTTCTTTTATCCGTCATGACAAGGATTCTGATGATTTCATTGTGGTGATTTGCAACTTCACTCCCCAACCACACTCTCACTACCGCATTGGTGTACCAGAGGAAGGATTTTATACCGAGTTGTTTAACAGTGATGCCCGTCCCTATGGCGGCAGTAATATGGGTAACTTAGGTGGTAAATGGACTGATAATTGGTCTTTACATAGTCGTCCTTATTCCCTCGATTTATGTCTACCACCGTTGGGTGTGTTGATGCTGAAGTTGGATCGGCACAAAACATCTGAGGGAATGGTATAATAAGTTCTCCTTGAAAGGAAATAAGAAGCGATCGCTTCTTATTTCCCTTGAAAACTTCAGCTTAAACCGTAACAGGTGACAAAAGTTGAATGTTGGAGAAGACAAACTCTTGAGTGGAAATTTTTCCATCTGTTTGAGTGCGAATCTCCCGACGATTTAAAACAAAATATGCGCCAACTTTTTCATATTCATCGGTAAACTCACTTCTCCCACCTTTTTGTTGCCCTGTTTTGGGATCGTGGTATACAGAATCATAGGTATGGGACAAATAACCCGCCCCAGTGTCATGGCTGCTAAAAGTGTTAATTGTCACAAAAGTACCGTGAATTAAACGGTGGACGTGGCAAACCTCATTATTGCGAACCTTATATTTATCGCCTTCAGATTTACCACCCACTAAAATTTCAGTTGCACCAGTCTCGTCAGTGTCTCCATAGCTGAATTTATTCTCACTGTGAGTGTCCTCAAAGCTGCGACGGACGCGGTGAATGGCAATTTCCCACGCCTGTCCGTGAATGGCTTTCTTTGCTTGCTCATCTTCTACCCCCAACACTTCCGCCTTGAGGTTAGCATCGATGACAACTTGACCTGTAAATAGTTGGTCATCATATTTATAAGTAATATCTGCGCTATAACCGGGAAAACTCTTGTCCCAAGTGTAGCGATTTTCATAAGCAGCCCGGAAAAGTTCCTGAGCGGAAAGTTTTGTAATTGTCATCTACTTCTCCCAGAGTGACTAGCTATATTAGCGTTTTATCTTGGCTGGTATTAGCATAGAAGTAAATATGAAGCTTCGCATAGTCCCCAAGTGGGTACACTTATGCCTAATTCTCTTTCCCTTATATTTCAAGCGATCGCAAATGTCAGCAACGAGCAGGAACTACGAGTGGCGCTCATGGATAAAATTGGTGAGTATTTTGGCGTCCAACATTGCGGGATCTATCTCATCAATGAACAGCCAAATGCGGTTAATGTTCAGGCCATTCCCGCCGTATGTATGGAAAACAATCCAGTTGGTCGTTATGTAGTGGAACGACACGCTCCCGCCCATGAACAATTAATACTATCACCAGGAGATTGGAAACATTTCTGTCCCCGTCATGACCATGAACACGTGATGACTGGGCCAATTGTTTGCGATGGTCGTCTAGTGGGGACATTAAACTTAGCTCGCGATCAAGGGACTGATCCCTTTAATGGCGATGACTTAGCTGACTTAAGCGCTTTGTGCATTCATTTATCAGCAAAACTTGCCACTCTCAGAGCCAAAGAAGCAAAAATATCCAATTCACTGTTAGTCAGTCCCTTAACCGCGCGTGAGCTAGAAATTGCCGAGTTGGTAGCACAGGGGTTAACCAATGCCGAAATTGGTGAACAACTCTGGATCACACAGAATTCTGTCAAGCAAGCTTTAAAACGGATGTTTCGTAAGCTTGGTGTTTCAACTCGTACAGAAATGGTCGCAAAACTACATTTTATCTGCTAGTTAACTCCTACAGAATACCCTTAGAACTGGGAATGTTACCAGCCCGACGGGGGTCAATTTCCACCGCCATTCGGGTTGCTCTGGCAAAAGCTTTAAATGTTGCCTCAATAATATGATGGGAGTTAATGCCATCCAGTTGACGAATGTGTAATGTCATTTGGCTATGGTTAACCAATGCTACAAAGAATTCCCGTACTAGCTGAGTATCGTAGGTTCCCACTCGCTGGGTGGGAATTTCCAAGCCATAACTCAGATGAGGTCTGCCAGAAAAGTCCAGCACCACTTGCACTAAAGCTTCATCCAATGGTGCCAGAAAATTACCAAAACGAATAATACCTTTCCTGTTACCTAGGGCTTGACTGAAAGCTTGCCCTAAAGTGATACCCACATCTTCATTCGTGTGGTGATCATCAATTTCCCAGTCTCCCTGAGCTTGGACATTTAAGTCAATCAGCCCATGGGAGGAAATTTGATGCAACATATGATCTAAAAATGGAATCCCAGTTGCTGCTGTGCAGATGCCCGTACCATCCAAGTTAATAGTAACTTTTATATCAGTTTCGCCAGTGGTGCGATGAATCGAGGCTATGCGAGCAGTGTGAGTCGAATTAATTTGGCCTTGGAGTGAGTCCTTACCGAAGGTATCGCTTGTTTGCATAGGTGGAGAATCGGGAATGGGGAATGGGGAAATCACAGACCCTATGGAGGGCGCATGACTGATGAGTGATGCTTGGTGACTGTATTTTGTCGGTTAACCGCCAACCGTCAACCGTCAACCGTTAACCTTAACAATGATTAATTATTACATTCCCATGATTTCATATCCTGCATCTACATACAAAACTTGTCCTGTAATGCCACTGGCTAAATCGCTAGACAAGAAAGCAGCAGTATTGCCCACTTCTTGCTGAGTAACAGTGCGTCGCAGGGGAGCTACTTCTTCTACATGGTGAATCATATCTAAAATTCCGCCTACTGCCGAAGATGCTAATGTCCGTATCGGCCCGGCGGAAATAGCATTCACCCGAATGTTGTCAGGTCCGAGTTCAGCCGCCAAATAACGTACACTAGCTTCTAAGCCGGCTTTAGCTACTCCCATGACGTTGTAGTTAGGAATTGCCCTGACACCACCCAGATATGTGAGGGTGATGATACTACCCCCTTCGGTCATCAGCGGTTTAGCCGCACCGCTTAACTGCACTAGTGAGTAGGTGCTGATTTCTAACGCTGTTTTGAACCCAGAACGTGAGGTTTGGCTAAATCCACCGGTCAAATCCTCTCTGTTAGCGAAGGCCAGACAGTGGATGAGAATGTCCAATCTTCCCCACTGATTCTGAACTGCTTCAAAGGTAGATTTCACCTGCTCGTCATCTTGCACATTACAGGGAACAAATAAGCTGGGGTTGAGAGGTTCTACCAGTTCGGCCACCTTTTTCTCCATCTTGCCTCGCTCATCTGGCAGGTAGGTAATACCCAAGTTAGCTCCGGCTTTATGCAGTTGTTGAGCAATCCCCCAGGCAATGGAACGGTTATTGGCAATCCCTGTAACTAAGGCGTTTTTTCCAGTCAGATTCAGCATAGAAATTGTGAATGAGATCAATCATTAGGAGCATACTAGAATCTGCGCCGAGTTGGTCTTGGTTTGGCACATCATTTGCAGAAATGATCATTTAGGGGACTGTTTTCTCAAAACTTTGTCTAGATAATCCTGAATATATTCTCAAGATATCGTGAATTTTTGGGCGAAAAACCTGATGACCTTAACTGTGTAAGTACTTATAACAACTACTAGCTAAAAACATGAAAAATTATGTATCATTATGAACAAATAACCATGAAGTTATGGGTTTGAGTATAGGAATGTACAGAAAGGTTGACGGTGCTTTATTGATTTTTCAGGTGTATTCTTAGGTAATCAGTTTTTGTTTTTCCGGCATTGGGTAGGGGAAGGGAGATGATCGTGACACAAGATAAAGCCCTAGCAAATGTATTTCGTCAGATGGCGACCGGAGCATTTCCTCCAGTTGTAGAAACATTTGAACGCAACAAAACAATATTTTTTCCCGGCGATCCTGCTGAACGAGTTTATTTTCTTTTGAAGGGTGCTGTGAAACTTTCCAGGGTATATGAGGCAGGAGAGGAAATAACGGTAGCACTGCTGCGGGAAAATAGTGTTTTTGGTGTGTTGTCATTACTGACGGGAAATAAGTCTGATAGATTTTACCATGCAGTCGCATTTACGCCTGTAGAGTTACTGTCAGCCCCCATTGAACAGGTGGAACAAGCCCTTAAGGAAAATCCAGAATTATCAATGTTGATGCTGCGAGGCCTATCTTCGCGGATTTTACAGACAGAGATGATGATTGAAACCTTGGCTCACCGGGATATGGGTTCGAGATTGGTGAGTTTTCTGTTAATTCTTTGTCGTGATTTTGGTGTTCCTTGTGCTGATGGGATTACGATTGATCTGAAGTTATCTCACCAGGCGATCGCTGAGGCAATTGGTTCAACTCGGGTAACTGTCACTAGGTTATTAGGGGACCTGCGTGAGAAACAAATGATTTCTATCCACAAAAAGAAGATTACGGTGCATAAACCTGTTACCTTAAGTAAGCAGTTCACTTAAAATCAATCGGGGGAGGTGGAGTGGCAAGGGTTGTGTTCTTCAAAATTACACCCATTGGGGATAAATCGAAAATTCTCAGTAGTTTCAGCTATTGCCTATCTGTCTTCCCCTACAAGATCATCCTTGAAAGTAGTAGGCTGTATCTGGAAGCATTATGCATCCGGCACACTACGTGAACGGTAGCTGAAGATGACCACCGGGTACATCCTGATCGCGGCAATTTTAATTTTGGGGGGCGTAATTGCCACCGTGGGCGATCGCATTGGCACACGAGTTGGCAAGGCACGCCTCTCACTATTTAACCTGCGTCCGAAAAAAACGGCTGTACTAGTAACTATATTTACTGGCGGCTTAATTTCCGCTTCAACATTAGGGATCTTATTTGCGGCTGATGAAGGATTGCGGCAAGGGGTATTTGAGCTAGAAGATATTCAAAAAGACCTGAGAAACAAGCGGGAACAGCTCAAAATTGCCGAATCGGAGAAAAGCCAGGTAGAGGTTGAGTTAAGCACAGCTAGAATTGAACAAACTAAGGCGGAGCGACAGTTGCAGGTAATTAATAAATCCTTACAAGCAGCTAACGCTAAACAAAAAGCAACACAAACTCAACTTCAACGTACCCAAACCCAGCTAGGTCAAGTAGTAAGTCAGTATCAAAAAGCTTTAACTGAACTGCAAAGGGTTTACGATCAAAGACAAACATTGCAGCGGGCTATTGCACAACTAAGGGGAGAACGACAACGACTTTATGCCGAAGCTAAAACAGCAATAGAAGGGCGCGATCGCAAAATTACCCAACTTGATGCACTGATCAAAAAACGTAATCAAGAAATTGCTGCACGAGAGCAAGTAATCGCCACAAGGGAAGCCCTCCTCAAAGAATTAGAAAAACAACAGAATTTTTTAGAACAAGAAGTCACAAGGCTAGAAAAGTATTATCAGTCATACCGTGACCTACGTCTGGGCAAACTCGCACTAGTTCGCAATCAAGTCTTGGCGGCGAAGGTGGTTCGCGTTAGCCAACCTAGTGCAGCCCGTGAACTGGTAATACAACTGTTGCAAGCAGCTAACCAGAATGCCAACATTCAATTAACTGAACCGGGGGAAAATCCCACAAATAAACAGCTGATCGAGGTTAGCCCACAGAGGGTAGAACAACTGAGCCAGCAGATTAGCGATGGTCGAGAGTACGTTGTGCGAATTTTCTCTGCGGGGAATTACGTTCGCGGAGAAAACCAAATAGAATTTTTTGCGGATGCAGCCCGAAATCAACTAGTGTTTTCCGAAGGCGAGGTACTAGCCACCACTACTGCTGACCCCAAAAAGATGACATCCTATCAGCTGTCCCAAAGATTAGATTTGCTGATTTCCGCTTCGGAATTTCGGGCCCGTAATGCTGGAATTGTGGAGGGTTTGTTAAGAGAAGGTACTCATTTACGCTTTTTCTTACAATTGAGACTATATGATCAACCTTTGGAAATTAAAGCGATCGCTCTGGAGGACACTTATACAGCAGGTCCTTTAAGAATCAGGCTTTTAGCAATACTAAACGGAAAAGTAATTTTTAACACCTAAAAAAATAATTAAATCAAGCCATTGATGAAATTTCAGCGTATTGATTATGACTTTTAGTGAATTTTCACCCACACAACCAGTCATCCTAGGCTTCGACCCCGGTAAAGATAAGTGTGGTCTAGCAGTCATGGGACTAGATAGACAATTGTACTATCACCAAGTTGTAACTGCACAAAAGGCCATCCCTACCATTGAAACCCTACGTCAACAGTTTCCGGTTTCCTTAATGGTCATGGGAAACCAAACCACTGCTAAACAATGGAAACAGCAATTGCGCGAAGCACTGGTAGAGCAGCTAAGTATAATTTTAGTCGATGAGCGCTACAGCACCCTAGAAGCACGCGATCGCTATTGGCAGATGTACCCCCCCAAAGGGCTAACAAAACTCGTCCCCCAGGGTATGAGACAGCCACCACGACCCATAGATGATATTGTGGCTCTGCTCTTGATTGAACGGTACTTAAATCGCCTAACCACTAATGTTGATTAAGCGTTGAATTACATTACTCACTCGCAATTCATCTCATCATTTCCGGTTCGCGGTAAGACTAGAGGCTTCTTACTGTTTGAACTAAAGTTCAGCCCTAATAGTAAAAGCATAATCCCCTCCCGGCTCTAACTGATAATCCTGTTGTTCTAAAAAACGACCAAGAGGTTCTTTAATCAAAGCCCGACCTTGGGAAGGCTTAACAGAAAGTTCTCCTCGGCGAAAATGCCATTGGAAATACCACTCGAAGTTACCCGCACTTACTTCACCCTCAAGAAAGCCGAGTTGCCACGATTGACGGATAATTCTGACATGGGCTGTAGTTTCTGGAAGACGTTTGGCATTCACAATGCTTTGTGTTACTGGTGGAATTAAAGCCTAATTAATAGGCTACTTCTTTTATTTAGCAAACTTATCTAAAATATACAAACTCACATGGACAAGACCGTAGCTGATCTTCGCAAGGATTACACCTTGCAAGATTTGAGCGAAACCGAAATTAACCCCAATCCTGTGATTCAATTTCAAACATGGTTTGAACAAGCACTAGCAGCCCAACTTCCTGAACCCAATGCTATGACTCTGGCCACAGCTACACCAGACGGTAAGCCTTCAGCACGAATGGTACTACTCAAAGACTTTGATGACCAAGGCTTTGTTTTATTCACTAACTACAATAGTCACAAAGGACAAGAACTAGCAGCAAATCCCCAAGCAGCTTTAGTATTTTGGTGGGCAGAATTGGAACGCCAAGTCAGAATTGTGGGGACTGTAGAGAAAATTTCCCCAGAACAGTCTGATAGCTATTTTGAGATGCGCCCCCCTAGTAGTCGTTTGGGTGCATGGGCTTCTAATCAAAGTCAGGTAATTGTTGGTAGGGAAGTTTTAGAGCAACAACTCCAAGAATTCCAGCGCCAATATCAAAATCAGGAAGTTCCTAGACCACCTCATTGGGGAGGCTACCGAGTCATTCCCACAGAAATTGAGTTTTGGCAAGGTCGCCCCAGTCGCATGCATGACCGATTGCTCTATACTCGCTGCTGGGATAATAGCAGTTGGAAAATTGAGCGCTTGTCACCTTGAAGAGTGGAGACTGGGAATTAGATTTTCCCAGTTTTTTTGTTTATTCTGTAACTGGTACTTTAGTACTAGATGTAAACTGAACTCTGGGATCTGGCATGAAACTATATCTCACATAAATTCCTCCCCAGATGAACAGGATAATTAACAAACCACCAATACCCAGGGGATTAGGTAACCAGAAAACTACTTCTATATGGGTTACCTGACCTGGTGGGATCTGCCATACTAATTCCCTGCCTTTTTTCTGGGGTGGGATAGCAGTTTCGTTTTGTTCAATATTTCTGGCTCCCCAAGGGGTATTTAAACTAAAATTGAGTTCTAGAATTGATTCAGTATCCGATAACACGTTACCTCTACCGGCAATTAAGGAGAGCGATCGCAAGTCCAAATCATAAATTAATCGATTCCTGACTAACAAGAGAAAATTGTTTTGATCTATGAATAAATTTGATTCAATTTTCGGTGGTGCTGACTCCGATGATTGCTGTACACCCTCAGCTTTTTCATTTCCACGAGAGTTAAAAAAATCATTAAATTTCTCTTGCAACTCTTGACCATTACTGAAGGGAATTTTCACAATAATTTCGGAGGCGGAAATTCGTTGGCTTTTACCATCTAGTTGACGGGCGCGACGTTCTATGCTATGTAACCATTCAGATACAGAATCGGGACTAAAGCTAGTGAGTCGTTCTCCCAGTTTAATATGCTGTACTATTTCGCCACTGTTGGAGTGATTAAAATTCACTCCCGCATCGTACTCTACACACCCAGTCAACAGTAGTGATGTCAACACAACCAGCCACAAGATAGGATTTTTAATGGCAAATATCCGATGGATGAGATTCCTACCTATCAGCTTGACCACCAAAGCCATTTTTACTAAGACAAAACTTAATGCTCTAGTCAATCTCACGAAAATCTTGTTCAAAATAGGATGATTCATATAACGGTTAACGGTTGACGGTTGACGGTTGACTGTTGACTGTTGGCGGTTGACTGTTGACGGTTGACTGTTGACGGAAGGGCGATCGCCCTTCAGACCAGATGCTAAGATGTCCTATTGAGTAGTCTAGGGTAAATTATCGGGGTCAATGCCCTGGGATTGTAAATAGGCTCTGAGTTTTTCCTTAGCCTGCCTTTCCGCTTCAGCGCGTTGGCGTTCTTGTTGAGCTTTTTGGGCTTCTGTTTCAGCGCGTTGGCGTTCTTGTTCAATCTTCTCCACCGCCCAGGGTAATACATTCCCCTCCTGATCCCACCATCTCAACCAATAGCCACTGCGTCCCCCCTTTTCTCCTCTCCAAGTTCCCAAAAACAGCCCCATACTCTCTACCCAGTGACGCCCATTTTCATCTGGCTGTTTTAATTCATACTGGCCATTTTCTA
>NZ_JAQMUH010000155.1:0-12363 GCF_028331025.1 Anabaenopsis arnoldii
GCTTCAATGTGAGGCAATGCTCAGTTGGTAAATACAACTCAGGATTGAATACGCAGAAGGAAATACTAGGATTTAAAACCATCATCACCCCATCTAAGAAATCTGTTAAGAGACATTACGAAAAGGTTTCGGACACCATCAAAAGAAACTTACCAACACCACAATCGAGATTGATAGGTAAACTTAATCCTATAATTAGGGGATGGTGTAATTACTACTCATCGGTAGTAAGTAAAGAAATCTTCAGTAATATCTCTAAACAGGTTTATCAACGGTTTTACAGATGGGCAAAGCGCCGACATCCCAATAAACCCAGCAAATGGATAACCAATAAATATTGGCATACCATTGGAGGTAATAACTGGGAATTTGCAGTAAAGATGGATGATAAGTTCATAAAACTGCATAGACACCCAGAGACTCCCATTGTACGTCATATCAAGGTTAAAGGCAATGCCTCACCATTTAACGGTGATTGGGTATATTGGAGTTCAAGAATGACAAACCATCCCGAAGCCAATAAAAGAGTAGCGACCCTACTTAAAAGGCAAAAGGGTAAATGTCCAGAATGTGGGCACTACTTTAGGGACGGTGATGTAATGGAAGTTGACCACATCTTACCCATATCTAAAGGTGGAAAAGATGAATATAAAAATCTACAACTATTACACAGACATTGCCACGATAAAAAGACATCCAATGATGGAAGTCTTGTAGGTATTCATGACAAGAACCATATTACCGAGGAGCCGTATGAGGTGAAAGTCTCACGTACGGTTTTGAAGACGAGTCGGTTGGGTGACCGACCGGCTTAGTTTAATAAAAAGTGAATGTTAAAAAGAGCTAGTGTCAATCAACAACTCACTAGTTCGAGTAAGTAAAAGATTTTTGGGAACCTAGAAAGCAATCATAACTAATACAATTTCTAAGCGCCTGTGTTATGGCTAACAAACTAAAACAAACCATCAAACCCTTGTTAAAGGTTTTCTTTCTTTTCAGCCTAGTGTTAACTTTAGCACTTAGCCATGGTGATAATGCATTAGCAGCCCGCAGCGGTGGTCGCATCGGTGGCGGCTCATTTAGAGCGCCTTCTAGCCGCACCTACACACCGCGTACTTATGCGCCTCCTGGTGGTGGAGGATACTATCCCGGTGGTGGTTTCGGCTTTCCCTTCTTGATTCCCTTTTGGGGGATTGGTGGTGGGTTTGGCGGTCTATTTACCATCTTAATTTTCTTGGCGATCGCGAATTTCTTGGTACAAACCTTCCGCCGTGTGAGCGGTGGTGAAGGGGTAGACGTAGAGTATAGCAGCAATCCTGCTGTTTCTGTAACTCGGTTACAAGTTGGTTTATTAGCGCAAGCGCGTGGTTTGCAAACCGAACTTGACCAGATAGCCGAATCTGCTGATACTAACTCCCCAGAAGGGAGAGCAGAAGTATTGCAAGAAGTCAGTTTGGCTTTACTGCGTCATCCAGAATATTGGGTCTACGCAGGTGGGGGTACGCAGCAAGTTAAATTAAATGCGGCTGAAAGTCAGTTTAACCGTTTATCATTAGCCGAACGCAGCAAGTTTAGTGAAGAAACTCTCTCTAACGTCAACAACCAGCTGAAAGCAGCTTTGAAAAAAGAGGCTTTACCCCCTGCTGACCAAATCAGTGAAGCACCAGGGGAATACCTAATTGTTACCCTACTAGCGGCGACATTAGGGAAGTTGGAAATCCCAGAGGTTAACAGTGCTGATGATTTGCGTCAAGTTTTGCGGCGAATTGGTGGAATTCCAGGTGATCAACTTTTAGCTATTGAGGTGCTTTGGACTCCTCAAGCTGAAGGGGATACCCTGACTTCTGATGATATTTTGGCGGAGTATCCTGATTTAAAACTAGTGTAAAGGTCTTCTTCGCAGATGATTCCATTGAGCCATTAGATAGAGTCATTCTATCTACTGGCTTGATTTTTTCGGCTGATATAGAATTTCCCATGCTCGTGAGGTAAACAGTTTTTTAGTTTTAGGGAACAGGGAACAGGGAATAAGTAATAAGTAATAAGTAATAAGTAATAAATTGGTGTGTACTTCATTAGATACACCAAAAGGCTTTATAGTTCTTAAAAGTTCAGAGTTTAAGACTTGTATAAAGCCACAAAAAAAGACAGTTAAAATTCTCTAGCTAAAATAGCGATAGTTGTTCAGATATTTCTTTAGCTTTGGGTTTATTTCCCTGGATTAAATTAAAAAGATAAGTACCAATTTCTTTTGCAAGCAATACCGGAACTGCATTACCAATTTGTTTATATTTAGAACTTATCGAACCAGAGAAGATCCAATCATCGGGAAAAGTTTGAATTTTTGCCGACTCGCGTACAGTTAAAGAACGCAACTCTACGGGATGACACATATCAGTAGCTTTTTGATGTGGACTTGTGGTTATTGTCGGAGAAGGTTTATCCCAGGATAATCTTCTATAAAAACCGACTTTTCCACCTCCCGAATCATAAGCACCGCCCATAGCCTCTTTTTTTAATTCCTCTGGTAAATGTCTCCAGTTTTGTCCTGCTTGTAATAATCTTAAGTATTTTAAGCGATTTTCTGAATAACTTATAAACTCTGACTCTCTATCAACTAAACCTGTTAAAGCATCTCTGAGAGTCCGCCATTTAGGTAGATGTTGACCATTTTGGCAATATTTGGGGAGAGGAAATGTAGCAGTCTCACCATCTCTAGAACCGATAAATACTACACGCTCTCTATTTTGTGGAACGCCATAATCTGCTGCTTCTAAGAGATTATAAACTACCTTATATCCTAGTTGTTTCATTTCTGATAGTACCACCCTTAATGCAGATCCTGGCATTTCATCATCTGCTAAAGGGGGATGATTTTTACCCCGTTCATTAATTGGTCTGTGACGAATAGGTGCTGAAAGTAAACCTTTGACATTTTCCATCAAGAAAAAACGGGGTTGAACTTCTTTAACAATACGAATAAATTCCATAAATAAACTACCGCGAGGGTCCATCACTGAACCTCTTTTTCCGGCGGTACTAAATGGCTGACAGGGTGGACCACCTGTTACTAAGTCTACTTCTCCCACTTGTAAAGCACGACCTAATTTTAAAAATCTTCCTCCTTCCTCAAGTAGTCTTTGGGAACTGAGTTTTTCTATTTCTCTAGGAACAGCACTTTCTTTAAGATCAGGTCTGTTAAGAAGAATTGTTTTTGCAGCATCATGGTCTTTTTCTACTACAGTCACTGTATGAAATCCGGCTGCTTCCATACCTAAATCCAGACCAAATGCACCTGTAAATAGGGAAATAGAAATCCCTTGATCATGTATCATGAGAAGGACTACCACACAGAGTAAATATTCTTGCAGTACAATTATACTACTTGTGGCTAAAATATTTCTAACTTTTGTATGAGCCGAGGATACCGCCATCGGGGGCGGAAATTATCCACTGTGGTGGGTAAATCCCAAGGTTCACCAGTATGTAAATGAATTTCATTCACATACTGGATTGTCCTTAAATTTTAGTATGTTTATCTACTATATTAGCTAAGTCTGGAACTGCTTCTTCTACGTGTTTTTTGGCGGAACTCCGGAATTTTTCATAGGTTCCTTTAACTATTTGCCGCTTTGTGTGCTGGATTCTAGCATCGGTAATACTGAGCATAGCGTCTGCTGTTTCAGAACGACTGGCGATGAGGTGAGATGCGGGATCACCCTTGGCTATACCCTCAGTCCAGAGAGGGTCAAGGGCTGTCAGGAATTGTGGTAGCAGCTGCTCGACAATATAAGGGATGTATCCGGGGTTCACTCCTTTTAAGGCGGTGAAGGCGGTTTTCAAGGCTATACCAGTGATACCTGATTTAGAAGCTAGCTGCTGATCAATCATTTGGCAGCAATCATCTATAAGCATAGCCTTTTTGTTGGCAGTTAACAGCTGTTCAGTTAATCCCATTTTATTGCTCCTGAATATCAATGCAATGCTAATTGTAAGCTAATGGCCATTTAACTGGGTTGACATGGGCGGGTTAAATACCCACAGGTGTTTTGCGGCCGAGTAGCTGATATCATTTCCGGGTGATGGCTATTTAAACCCGGAATCCTGTAAAATTCAGTTTCTCAGTAATCTTAAACCACTGAGTGTAACTAACACTGTTGAACCTTCGTGACCAATGACCCCAATGGGTAAGTTAATGTTGCCTAAAAAGTTACCGATTAACAGTAATATAATAAAGCCTAGAGCTATAACTATATTCTGTTTGACAATGGAGTGCGATCGCCTACCTAATTCGATAGCTGTGGCTAATTTCTCTAATTTATCCGCCATCAATACTATATCTGCGGTTTCCAAAGCTACATCACTCCCGGCTATCCCCATAGCAATACCCACAGAAGCCTGGGCGAGGGCGGGAGCATCATTAATGCCGTCCCCCACCATAGCCACAGTTTGATACTCTTGTTGCAGCTGACGGATCACATTTAGCTTATCTTCAGGTAAGAGTTCCGCATACACTTGATCAATACCCACAGTCTGGGCTACGCTGTCAGCCGTGCGTTGATTGTCCCCGGTAATCATGACAATTTGCTCAACCCCTAACTTTCGCAAGCGAGTAATCATAGATACAGCTTCTGGTCTAATCAGGTCAGCAATGGCGATCGCACCTATGATCTGTTGAGCCTGTGCCACCCAAACCACAGTTTTACCCTGATTTTCCTGAGATTGCGCCCAGGTTTGTAACTCCTCCGGGGACTGGTCTACATATTCCCGGATAAAAGCTGTATTCCCCACAAACACCTGTTGATGGTTGACAAAGCCGACAATTCCCTGTCCGGGTATAGCTTGGACATCAACCCCACATTCCCAACCTGTACCAGCCGCCTGTACAATAGCCTTACCAATGGGGTGTTCAGAGCAGGATTCCAAAGCTGCAGCTATTTTTAATACTTCTGGCTCCGAATATTCACCACTAGAAATTACCCCATAAACTTGCAGATTACCTGTAGTTAAAGTACCAGTTTTATCGAAAGCAATGGCGCGAACCTGACCAATTTTTTCTAACTGCGCCCCATTCTTAAATAAAATTCCCTGTCGTGCACCATTAGCAATACCCGATAACAGTGTAGGCATAATTGCCGCCATCAGGGCACAGGGAGAAGCCACCACCAAAAAAGTCAAAGCACGATAAATAGTAACTTCCCAACTCCAACCCCAAATTAAGGGCGGTAAAAACACCAACAACACCCCGCCGACCACAACTACCCGGGCATAGATGCGTTCAAATTGCTCAATAAACTGTTGAGAAGGGGGTGCGTCCGTCTGTGCTTGTTCCACCAAACGAATCACACGCTGAATCAAACTGCTAGAAGGTGGTTTATGTACCCGAAGATGCAAAGCGCCAAAACCGTTGAGAGTTCCGGCAAAAACCTCATCTCCCACAGACTTTTCTATAGGTAAAGACTCCCCTGTAATTGCTGCTTGATTGAGGCTACTATAACCAGATATAATTATACCATCAGTAGGAATCAATTCACCTGGTTTAACAATAATTTCATCACCCACCTTGAGTTGAGTAATAGGCAGCATTTCTGCTTCTCCCCCCAGTAAAACCCGAGCTGTATCTGGTGTCAAACTCATCAAACTACGGATACTCTTCTCAGTGCGACGCATAGCGTAACCTTCCAGTGCGCCACTAATAGCAAAGATGAGGATCAAAATTCCCCCATCAATAATTAGATAGTATTCCCCACGCCATAAACCCAACCCAGCAGCACCCAGAGCAGCCACAATCATTAACAGATCAACATCTAATTCTTGTTCTTTAATCAGAGTGGTCAAACCCTCCCGGGCGCTATCATAACCACCAATCACATAAGCAGCGGGTAAAAACAGCAAAGCCCATCCTAACCAATCAACAGACAAAGCCAACCAACCCACAAACAAAAACATACCACAAAACACAGCCGCCAAAGTATCCGAACCTTCGGCAATAAATCTTGTTAAACCCCGATAACTCAGCATAATAACTCATTGATCACAATGCCCTCACCCTAAACCTTGACATTACTGTCAATGTCAAGCCTAAAATCGATAAAAACCACTTTGCGAACCTTTGCGTTAACCTTTGCGAACCTTTGCGTTTAAAAACAGATGACCACCCTAACAATCAAAGAACTCACCCAAGCAGTAGGACAAGGGATAACCCCGCGGATGGTGAGACATTACCATCAACTAGGACTACTACCACAACCACAGCGATCGCCTGGTAACTACCGCCTGTACACACATAGAGATATAGTTAGACTGCAGCGCATAGTCGCCTTAAAAAACCAAGGCTTTCAACTTAACCATATTCGCCAGATTTTAGAAATAGAACCAGAAACAGACAACAGCAAAAGCCTAACAGAGCAACTGCAAAAACAATATGGGGCCGTAATGCAGCAAATATCCCAACTCAGACAAACAGCCTCAGCATTAGAGAGCTTATTAGGACGCGATCGCCATTGTCAAATCATGCAAGCCGAGGTATTATCGCAACTCAAACTGTTAGAAGTAGAAACCCAAGTAGGACTAGGAGAACTTAATCAACTGTGGAGTGGGTTAGATGCAGAAGTACATAATCATGCAGAAGCATTTACCGAGTCATTACAGCGCATCCTTCCTGACCTGTCCGAGCGTTCGGAAATTGAACAACATTTAATAGCTGAACTAGTTTTAGCCTGTGGTGATGTGAGTTTAGTATCCTTTGTCAAACTCAGTCCAGGTGCGATCGCCACCAGTCGTAAAAGCTTAAAAACCGGGTGTAAAATAGTCGTAGATATACCCACAGTCGCCGCCGCCTTAGACCAAACCAGACTCACCCACTTAGGGTGTGAAATTATCACCTTAATTGACAACCCCCATATTACCACTGCCCCAGAGGCCGAGACAGAATTCTGGGAGCAGGACAAATGGCGGCAAAAACTTGCCCAAATCAGTAATAATAGTATATTAGTCATAGGCTACGCCCCATCAGTCCTCTTAGAGACCTGTGAAGCCATCAAGCAGCAGAAAATCGCACCAGCCCTGATTATAGGCTTACCCATAGGCTTTAGCCACGCTCCTGCGGCCAAACGCCGACTTATGCAACAACCGATACCATACATTACCATAGAAGGGACTCTAGGAGGAGGCTTACTAGCGGCCACAGCCCTCAACTCTTTAGTGGAAACCTTAATCACCAAACCCCACTGCCACTGTCATCTGACAAAAATATCAGTATCTGCGCCGCAAAATCAACCAACTAATAACCGGAGTTCCAATTAAAGCTGTCACAGAGTTGATGGGTAAAACCAGGTGATTTCCTGGTAACTGAGACACCAAATCTGCAATTAAAGCCAAAATACCCCCCATGATCCTCGCAGCAGGTATTAAATTAAACTCTTGAGTAATCTGAGAGCGAGTACATGACCCCGTTGTCAAAAAGTAATGATAAATTTCATCCCAGATGTATAATTAGCGCGTCTGCTCCTAATATAAAGAGATACAATTCCAGATCCTCTAGCTTTGTCTACCCAGATCAATAATATATGTGGCAAGAAGAAAAAAAAGATAGTGCAATAGTTACTCTAGCATTATTGCTGTCTTTAGTGACTACCCCTATGACAGTACCTTTGTTTGTACCGACATCAGTGCTGGCACAATCTGCTACTGACTCTTTCCTAGCGCCTCAAACAGTGGAAGATCAGACTAAAATCAAAATTGATGGTTCTACCAGCTTGGGAGCAATCAACCGCAGTTTAAAACAGAGTTTTGAGCAAGGGTTTTCTGGGACAAATGTAGAGGTTGCAACTAATGGGTCTGATGCGGCGATTTCAGCTTTGCTAAGTGGAAATATTGATATAGCAGCGATACCTCGTGATTTGACTCCAGAAGAACAAGCCCAAGGTCTGGCACAAGTATTGATTCACAGTGCAAAAATTGCTATCATAGTTGGGCGGGATAATCCCTTTGAGGGTAGTTTGACTTCTGAGCAATTCGCCGGTATTTTCAGCGGAAATATTACCAACTGGTCAGAAGTTGGAGGTACAGATAGTAATATTCGATTCATTGACCGCCCGGTAAATAGCGAAACTCGCAACACATTTCGCACCTACCCAGGTTTTCAGGGATCTGAACTGGTTACAGGCGCGAATGCTACCGTAGTCCTAGAGGATGATACCACGGAAATTATCGCCAGACTGGGCAATGATGGTATTAGCTATGCCCTGGTTCATGATGTATCGCGTCTGCCCAATGTGCGAGTGATTCCTGTGAATGAAACTTTACCGGATCAGCTTAACTATATCTATTCCCTGCCTTTGGTGTATGCTTACAGGCAAAATCCTAGCCCCAATTTAGATGCTTTTATCAAGTTTACCCAGGCAGTACCAGGAAAGCAAGCCATAGAAACGGCCCTGGCTGGGAGAGAAGTAGAAACACTAGAAATTCCTGGACTAGATCCTCCAGCTCCCCTATTAGATGAAGACCAGTCGCCAGAAAATATTTCTAGTTCTGATCAGATGCCTGAGATACCTTTATGGTGGCTTTTATTACCTACGCCTGTTATAATTGGGTTACTAATATGGCTGTTCCGGTCACGTCGGGCAGATCCTAAGAAAAAAGTCCCTGGTTATACTGCCGAAATCTCTAAAAAAAATGAGGACTCAACCCCCAGAAATGATACCTCTGTTACAGCAGCAACTGCTACGGGGTCTGTTGTTGTGCCTGAAACAGTGAATGATCAAGAACCGGTTGAAACTGAAAATTTTCAAGCTACAGATTCTCAAATCTCAGAAGTGGTGTTTGAAGAGGAAAATTGGCAGAGCAAATACTCTCTTGACCAAACAGCAGCACAACACCAGCCAGAATTTGATTTAAGCGCCAGTTTGCGACTAAGTGAAAATATATCGGCACGGGTGACCAATTTACAGGAAATATCCCTAGATATTAGTGAAGAGGTGTTGAATACAGTAGCCGATGCAGCTGAACCCATCAACCATGGGACTGTCTGTGATTATCCGGAGAGGACAGATATTTTTGCAGACAGTGAAACCTTTGTAGAAATGGGGATTGACCATGAGGGTCATGGGGGCGAAGATCCATTGTTGAATCATCCCCTGGGGGATAGCTTGGCTGGCGTAGTCATGGCCGCTGCAGTGAATGGGGATCTGAGTATTATCCTTAAGCTGCGAAATCCAGAATGGGCTTATGTGACTTGGTACATTGATCAAACTTGTCAGGAAGGATTATCAAATAATGGCATATCTCAATTGTATCTGCGGCTGTATGATGTGACAGATTTAAACTTGAGTTATCAAAGTCCTCAACTGGTAGATGAATATAAAGTAAAGTGGGAAACACCAGAGAAATATATTCCGATTCCCCAAACAGATCTGCTTGCGGGGACGCTTCGCGATCGCAGTTATATCGCCGCCATAGGTTTTAAGGTAGATGATAATTGGGTAACTATTACCAGTTCTGAAGAGGTGCGCGTTTTTGCTACACCCCAAGAAGACACCAGAGGAGGATTGAATATCGATGGGGAGCGGAGTATGATGCTTAAGCCGCGAAATCCAGAATGGGCTTATGTGACTTGGTACATTGATCAAACTTGTCAGGAAGGATTATCAAATAATGGCATATCTCAATTGTATCTGCGGCTGTATGATGTGACAGATTTAGACTTGAGTTATCAAACTCCCCAAGTGCTACAGGAGTATGAACTAGACTCAGGAATAAAAGAGGAATATATTCCGATTCCCCGCAGCGATCGCGATTATATCGCCGCCATAGGTTTTAAGGTAGATGATACTTGGGTAAGTATTACCAGTTCTGAACGGATTCGCGTTTTTGCTACACCCCAAGAAGATAGTAGGCCAGGATTTCATCTCTATGGCGACCAAAATATTATCCTCCAGCCCAAAAATGCAGAGTGGGCTTATGCCACTTGGCACATTGATGGCCTGGAAGTATTGTCAAATAATGGCATATCTCAATTATATCTGCGGCTGTATGATGTCACGAATTTAGACTTGAGTTATCAAACTCCCCAACTGCTACAGGAGTATGAACTAGAGTCAGGAATCAAAGAGAAATATATTACCATTCCCCGCAGCGATCGCGATTATATCGCCGCCATAGGTTACAATATAGGTGATGATTGGGTAACTATTACCAGTTCTGAACGGATTCGCGTCTTTGGTATACCCTTGACAGATGGCACAGATAAAAATCTCCAAACGGCAAACACAACATTTCTAGATTTACCCGAGATCAGTAATGAGAGTAGTCTGATCCTTCAATTACGTACACCCAAGTGGGCTAATGCCACTTGGTACATTTCCCCATCTGACAAGGAAATATTGCAAAATAACAGCGTATCTCAATTATATCTGCGCTTATATGATGTCACAAATTTAGACTTGAGTTATCAGACTCCCCCTCTGGTACAGCAGTACGAATGCAATGACATTGCGCCTAGTCGTTATGTGGGAATTCCCGAAACTGATCATGATTATATTGCCGAAATAGGTTATACTAACCAAGGCGGTAGCTGGGAAATAATCGTCCGTTCAGAAATAGTTCGCGTATTCAGTCGTCCCCAAACAGATTTTTGGTTGATCACAGATGCTGAATTAATTATCCACGGCTCAACAGAACCCGGTGCAAAAGTAAATATTGCTGGTAAACCCATTAAAGTAAAAACAGACGGTACATTTCACCTCCGGGTTCCTTTCTCCGATGACTCAATTAACTATCTCATGACAGCAACTGCTGCTAATGGGGAAAGTAAAACAATCCGTAGGAGATTTTCTCAGGAAGATTCACGAGTGGAGCAAAAATTATAACTCTTTTGGGGTGGGTATCCCTGGGGTCGGTTAATATGATCTCCGGTGAGACCCACCCTTAAGGGCGGGTTCCATTTAAATCATGCTTTAGGGACGATGAGGAATTATTGCTAAGATACCATATCAGCTACAGCAGCTCGGACTTGCTCCGATGGCTGTGCTAAAGCTGCTAGGTAGTCGGTTTTTAATTTCTCCAGCATTGCTGGTCGTCTGTCATATAACCGCTTCAGAGGTCGAGGTTGACACTGGTTGAGAACATAAGCTGTGACTAATGGTACAGCTATGGTACTATCAGTGTAACAAACAATTGTGCTAGGTAACTCTTCTGGGTCTATTTTACCCCAACTCACAGCTTCCGAGGGAGTTGCACCTGACAAACCTCCGGTATCCGGCCGAGCGTCGGTAAACTGTACAAAGTAATCGTGTCCCCTTTCTTCTAGCCCTAAAACCTCGTGAATTTGCGGTTGTGTTTGTAGTAAAAAGTTCTTAGGGCTACCCCCACCGAGAATTACAGCTGCACTTTTTCCGGCTGATTCTCTGGCACAATAGGCGATCGCTGCTGTCTCATTCACGTCAATAGAAGGGTCTATGACTAACTTTGAACCTTCCAAAGCTAAAGCTGCAACATTCATCCCAATGGAACTATCTCCTGGGGATGAGGTATAAATAGGTACGCCACATTCATAAGCTGTGGCTAACAAACAAGAATGCTGCACTCCCAACTGCTTTTCTACTTCTCGGACATACTTACCCAATAGATAGTGAAACTCGGCAGTTCCCATGGGTTTTTGAAATACTTCTGCTTGGAGAATCTTGCGAATAAAAGCGTCAGTTTCCAGCAAGACATCATAGCCAAAGATAATATCATAGATTCTGATCGTACCATCTTGGCGCAACTTGACATCATCCAAAAACGGATTACCGGCAAACAGTTCAAAACCTAAGCCGTAGTGCATATCATGGTAAAGATTTGCACCTGTACTAATCATCCAGTCAATAAAACCGTTGCGAATTAGGGGCGATAGTGCTGAAACTCCAAATCCAGCTGGTGTCATCGCACCAGAAAGGCTAACTCCCACAGTCACGCCATCTTTTAAGATATCGTGACTCATGAGTTGACAGATTTCTCGCAAACGTGCTGAGTTATAGGCTGTGAAGTAATTATTAATCAAATCTACCACGCCGATATCGGTGGACATGGGTATGGGGGAGATTTTTTGACCCAGTTTTTTTGACATTTTCGCACTCCTGAATAGTAAACACGCTGAATCTAATGTTATCTAGATTTCAGGCAATTATGACATTACCCCTAGGAAAGAATTTCGGCAAAAATTATACTGATATAAGAATAGACTGTATCGAATATTATTTGACCCCACCCCCTTCCTTACAAGGTTAGGTTTTTAATATGATCTGTGAAGGCAAGACCACCGAAGACAAGGAAGGAAAGTGGACAAGGAAGATTTTATCCGGACAATGGTCTTTTAAGGGGCTA
>NZ_JAQMUH010000156.1:0-14231 GCF_028331025.1 Anabaenopsis arnoldii
GAACAGGGAACAGGGAACAGGGAACAGAGATTAAGAAGGAATATTCAGGCATTTTCTTCAATAACCAACATTATTTCCCTTATACGGTAAGCTTTTTCGGATTTTATCAAAACAATTTAGCATATTAGGTACTGAAGAACCAGAATTCTTACAACAAGTAGGAGAAATATCATGAGTAACTTAAACATACAAATACCCGAATTCTTATATAAGCAAATTGAAACCTTAGCAGCCAAAGAAAATATGCCTTTAGAACAACTGGTAGCCATTGCACTATCAGCACAAGTTTCTGCATGGATGACCAAAGACTATGTAGAAGAAAAAGCCAAACGCGGTAGTTGGGATAAATTCCAGGAAGTTTTAGCTAAAGTCCCTGACATAGAACCAGAAGACTACGACAAACTATAATACCCAATTCCCAATACCCAATTCCCAATACCCAATTCCCAATTCCCAATTCCCAATCCCCAATTCCCACAAGTGTTGAATGTTAAGAAAGAGGTGATAAAAATAGCCCAAAATATGGTAAATTTTGGGCTAAGGATTAAAATAAATTAATTGATAATGATTATAAATTCATTTCCCAAGATTGTCAAAGACATCCTCAGACCGTTGCCAAAAAATGATTATCCAGTTTTGAACAGCCGTCTTTATGTTGAGTGTTGGTTGGCTTATGTCTTGGATAATAGCTTAACAAGTATGCGGGACTTATTTAAAAGATTAAATAATACGGGAATTGACGTAAGTATTTCAACATTTTTCTCTGACATCAGTTTCATCCCCTAACTTTGGTGCCTCAGCATAGCGTCTGAGAAATTCATCATTCCACCAATAAATAAGAGGCTTTTCTTTGATAAGATTAAAGCGATCGCTCCAAAATTCAAACCGTCCAACCTGTGCCAAAGAAGTAACGCTCTTTCGTGATGTTCCCCCTACTTCTGCTGGACGCAAGTCCAGTAAAAGCAAGGAACGTCAGTAATGCACCGAATCCCGCGCCTAAAGGCGTGGGGAGTGTCAAAAAGAAACTCGAATTAACTGATACCTTTGTCTAGTGCCTAAAATATCGTAAGTACCGGGTTGCAAGTCCATTTTTTCAAGGTCTTGCTGTGAGGCGATCACCAGGATTGAAGGCGGTTTTTCTGGCTGAGAAGTTCGATTTTGAATATACTCTACTGCATCTTTTGGCTGATAAATATAATTTACCGGTTTTTGGGTGTAAAATACTACGCTTGGTTTTTTGAAGCCCACCATCACTAATTCCTCATCTGATAGAGGGATATGTTTCTGTGCCACCACAAGGGCAGATAAGTCCCTCAAAGGTTGCTGACGCTGTTGATCCATCAAGAATAAGGCTGGCATTAAGACAATGATCAAGGTGGCTGTAAAAATCAGTAAATTTGCGCTAATAATACTGTGCCAACGGCGACCGATAATTAAAGCGCCAATCAGGAGCGCCCCCAAAAACCAAATTATTCCCCCTAGTGTTGGTAAACCTGCCTTTTGAATCAGTAGGAGGAAGCCGGGCGCAACTGAATTATGATCCATTAAATGAGTAATCTGAAATAGTGCCACTGCCAATACTGTGGCTAAAATCACATTAGTCCAAGCACTGATTTTGAGAACAGAAGAGGCGCTGGGGATATCTGACTTGTTTTCGGGGAGAAAATCACTCCATAATAATGCTATTAAAATAGCTACGGCGGGCATTAAAGGCAATACATAACTGGGAAGTTTAGTGACAGCAATATTAAAAAACCCAAAGATAGCAATAAACCAGATACAGGCAAATAAACCCAATTGTTGAGAGCGTTCTTGGCAATTCCTCCAGTGCGATCGCTGCCAAAATCTGGTTCTAGCCATTGCTGCGGGTAAATACACTGAGTAGGGCGCAAATCCGAGTAATACTACTAAGAAGTAGAAATACCAAGGAGCGGAGTGACCATTAACTACCTCTGTAAAACGTTCTACATTGTGATAGCCAAAAAAGGAATTGATGTAATCCCAACCATTACGCCAGCTGACCAAGAGATACCAGGGGGCTGATAAACCGAAAATAATTAGCATCCCCGTGAAGATACGCATTTCTTTTAAGACTTTGCGGGTGTTGCCAACATAGATAATAAATGCGCCGATAATGAGTATGGGTAAAACAATTCCTACGGGACCTTTACTCAAAATCGCCCCAGCAATTAAGACGTAACAAGCCAAATACCACGAGTTGGGGAATAGAGATAAAGGGAATTGTGCCTGTTGTTGTTGCTGACTAGCATACCCTAGAAAAAAACATAATAATGCTGATGCCATGCACCCAGTCAGCATCATATCTGAGACACCGGTTCTTCCCCAGACAATCATCTCAGGACTGAGTGCTAGCATGGCGGCTGCAAGCATTGCTGTGAAGTTGCGCCGAGTCGGCTGTGAAACCTGCTCTAATTGGTCTTTTTGGGATAAATACCAGTGTACAGTGTAAAAAGTTAAACTGATGACTCCTACGGCCGCCATGGCTGAAGGTAGCCGCACTGACCACTCATTTACCCCGATAATTATATAGGCGATCGCTTGACACCAGTAAATTAAAGCTGGTTTATCAAAACGAGTTTCGCCGTTAAAAATGGGGGTAATCCAATCACCTGTAACCAACATTTGACGGGAAGCTTCAGCAAACAGTGGCTCTGTTTCATCAATCAAGCCCACAGTACCCAAGTTCCACCCATAAGCCAGCCCAGCAATCAAAATTAGTATAGTCACAGCCAAAACTGGACTTTTGAGTATATTTTTGTACCAGTTGTTCACAGTATTCGGAATAGTCAGTTTTATCCTCATTATTTATTCGTCAATACTCAACAGTTAAAATAAGTACTTATATTTTGTTCTGGGTCAGACCCTGGGGAATAGGAAATTAACTGCCCTCAAGGAGTCAGTACTAATAACCATTCTCGATTTTCGGTGTTCCATTGCGGCCAAGAGGTTTCCCCAACTACATATGGTCCCCAGTAACGCCGAGAACCGTCTTGTGCAAAGGCAACTATAACATCTCCGTTTTCCAACTTGAGATTCCCATTAGGTAAGGACAGAATCAACCCCTGTTCACTACCTTCTTGGGGATCAAAATCCCAATGAGCTGGAACAACGGAGGTGGTCACCTGTGGCTGTCGCGCCAGTAAAGCCAGGCGCACAGGCTGATTTGTTTGATTGCTCATGCGTAAACTGCCTTGATGGTTGGTATTAGCAGTTGAGCCTTGATCATCTGCCAAGATGTAAGTATTGTTGAGTCCGATTTTATTGGCTTGGGTAGTTTCTGAACCGATGGTAGTAGAAGTGACTGTTTGATTTAGGACGGGTGGGACTGAAATTACATCCGGCTCTAGGATGTCAGAAGCAGGTAGATTCATATGGTCAGTTGACTCAAAGGACACACTGATTTCCCAGCATCCCACCATGAATCCCAGCAGACCCAGGGTACAAATTGTAATAGCAGCGTTACGATATGCTGTCAATTTCATGTTGATAATGGTTAGTAATAATATTTTGTTTAGACTTTACCAAATACTAGCCTATTCTCTGAGGCGGTAAAATGTAACTATTTGGCACCCACTACCCTGGTTATTAATGCAAAACACGCGTTTAACTAATTTATTCGATACCATTGCTGGCCGTTTGGGGCAATGGTTCTTAAATCCTTGGCGACGTTTATCCTTACTATTGATTAACTTCTTTTTTGGTTTTTTCCTGGGAACAGCAATTTCTACCATAGCAGGCCAAAGAGGTACGTTAGATATTGTCATGGCCAGTATTCTTGTGGTACTCACAGAGGTGACTAGCAGAATATTTTATAGTCGCAGGTTTTTGGCAAAACCTTCGCTCTTGGTAGAATCGCTTAACGTTCTCAAGGTCGGTTTTACATATAGTATGTTTGTCGAGTCCTTTAAACTGGGTTCCTAATTATGAATTTTTGGGAAGCTGAAGTAAATCCCACAAAAGCAAGTTTACTCAACTGTGTGCTACCAACTTTTCACCAATTCTGCCAAACCCACCTGAATCAGCCACCAGAAACAATGTTAGCCCTGTTGTGGGACTTATGGCTACCATTAAGTATGAAATTAGCTTCCCATCGCCAGGACTTGGGAAGACCCCTAATTCAGGGAGTGTTAGGGGGACAAGGTACCGGTAAAACCACAATGTGCCAGGTACTGTGTAAGCTTCTCCAGGAGTTGGGATATCGGACTGTGAGTTTATCGTTAGATGACTTGTATAAAACTTACGCCGATCGCCTAATTTTAACTCAGCAAGACCCCCGGTTGATTTGGCGCGGACCACCGGGAACCCATGATCTAGATTTAGGTTTAAAAGTCCTAGATCAAATTCGTCAGGGCGTAAGTCCGGTGATTATTCCCCGCTTTGATAAATCGGCATACAATGGTGCTGGCGATCGCACTACCCCAGAAATCGTGAAAGATATTGATATTGTTCTGTTTGAAGGTTGGTTTGTGGGGGTGCGGCCAATTAATCCAGATGTATTTAATCATGCACCGCCGCCCATTGTCACAGAGGAGGATAGGGTATTTGCTCGTGACATGAATCAGCGACTGAGTGATTATCTACCACTGTGGGAACGATTGGACAGTTTAATTATACTATATCCCACTGATTACCGTTATTCCCTGACCTGGCGACAACAAGCAGAACAACAAATGATCGCTACTGGCAAATCGGGGATTTCAGATGCACAGATTGAGGAATTTGTCAAATATTTTTGGCGATCGCTGCACCCGGAATTATTCATCAGGCCGTTGGTGGAATCGCCTACAGGGGTTGATTTAGTCATTACCATTAATTCTGATCACAGCGTGGGGGGAGTTTATCCCAAGTAGATGGAATAAAGGTACACTCTTCCTAGTTGAGTGGTGTTAATTGACTAAGAGGATGTTTGTCAAGTCATGATTAGTGTATCGAATATTATTTTACCCCACCCCCTTCCTTACAAGGGTAGGTTTTTAATATGATCTGTGAAGGCAAGACTACCGAAGACAAGGAAGGAAAGTGGACAAGGAAGATTTTATACGGACAATGGTCTTTTAATGGCCTATTTTTCTTACTAAGAATACAGACTTTGTACTGTTTTTCTCCGGTGGTCACCTTGTCCACCTTGTCCACCTTGTCTTGTCCTTGTCAGGGGAGGGGACTGGATTTGATTGTTTTTTGTGTGTTCCCTGTTCCCTAAGATAAAAATTACCTGCGGAAAACTTACCAAACAACCTCTAACCTTTTGATTGGATTTTTTGCACCAAATCATTAAACGGGTGCCAATTATTCTCTTGGGCGATCGGTTCCCAAACTGATTCAATCACTGGTCTTAATAAAGCCGTCTGGGGATTATGATTAACTAGAGTTTGAGCAATTACATCCATGTATTCCCAGTCAAAAGAATTGAGAATTTGATGATACAGTAAACACCAGTTCTCAAATATCTGTGATGCACCTGATGTCGGGATAATATCCGCACCGTTCATGACCATATGGGGATCATCTCGCCATTTAGCAGTAAAAGTCCGCGCCATTTCCCAGAAAAATTGGTGATAACCAACTTGGCTATCTTGTAAGAATTGAATTGTTAAATTTAACAGTTCATTTGCTGCTGACAAATCTAACTGCTCAAAACCCAACTTTTTCAACATTAACGAGCGGTATTCATCTTGATAATACTTATTGAACTTTCCTAAGGCTGAATCCATTTCTGTTTTGTCAATGATTGCTTGTAATGGTTCCTGAAGCAGTTCTAAATTCAATTGACAAATACTGGGTTGATGGCTATAACAGTAACGTCTATAGTAGTCGAAATAAGCGGCTGTAAAGTAGGGGTCATAAGTAGGAATGAAAGCATAAGGGCCATAGTCAAAGCTTTCCCCGGTAATTGACATATTGTCAGTATTGAGGACTGCATGACAAAAACCAACCGCCATCCACTGAGCTACTAGTTGCGCCACCCGTTTGACTAGTTCGGCATAAAATAAAACATATTTATTGGGTTCTGGCTGTAAATGGGGGTAATAATACTGAATTACATGGTCTAAAAGTTTTTGAGTTAAATCTGGTCGTTGGAAATAATGCAAACGTTCAAAAGTACCAAACCGGATATGGGAACTGTTCACCCTGACCATGACAGATGACCTTGTAGGTGAAGGTTCATCACCCCTCCACAGAGATAACCCGGTTTCAATCATGGTCAAACAGCGAGAGGTACGTACTCCTAATTGGTGTAATGCTTCTGCTGCTAAAACTTCTCGGACTCCGCCTTTAAGTGTCAGCATTCCATCACCACCACGAGAGTAGGGTGTTTTACCAGAACCTTTAGTACCAAAGTCGTATAACTGGCCATCAGCACCGCGGACTTGTCCATAGAGAAAGCCTCTACCATCACCCAAATCAGGGTTATATGTACCAAATTGATAACCGTGGTAACGTAATGCTAATAATGGTCGGCGTTGCTGGAATTTACCAAAGGCGTTAATAAAATTCTCGTCTGTAACGGCGTGGGGGTCTAGCCCCAAAAGCGGTAAGAGTGAATCATTGCGCCAGCGTAAGATATGTTGGGGAAAATCAGCTGCTATTACCTCGTCGTAGTAGTCATCACCCAAAGATTCTAATGCTGGTTCGTAGTTGAGGGTGAGAAAAGGATTATGAGAATTTTCCTTATTGGGGGTTTCAGCTAGATTCATCGGGAGAAATGCTAATTGATTCTACCTTTTATCCTACCGCAGTGAATGTGAACTGTATTACCACCAACATCACTACCCAGAAACATCAAAAAATAGCTGACTGTGAATTTAACCTTTACGCCTTTGCGTAAAACTCAATTCATATTTTCACTGAGCAAAGCCCAGAAAAAGTAGTATAAATTAAGTGTTAACTTCCTATCGTTCAAAGAATCTTTGCCAATGGATCCCACTAAAACAGTTACTGTACCTACTCGCGTGATCGGTTTAATTAGCGGTACTTCCGTAGATGGTATAGATGCTGCTTTGGTGGAGATTTCTGGTAGTGATTTAGATTTGCAGGTGGGTTTAATCGCTGGGGAAACATATCCCTACACAGCTGAATTAAGAGAAAAAATATTAGCAGTGGGCGCTGGTGTTGCCATTTCTATGGCAGAATTAGCAGAAATAGACGATGCGATCGCCTGTGCTTTCGCCCAAGCTGCTAAAAATATCCAAATCGGTCACCAACCAGCTAGTTTAATTGGTTCCCATGGTCAAACTGTTTACCATCGACCCGCACACACAGACGCATTTAACACTACATTAGGTTACAGTCTGCAATTAGGCCGAGGTGCTTTAATTGCCCATCTCACAGGAATTACCACTGTGAGTAACTTTCGGAACGCGGATATTAATATTGGCGGTCATGGTGCGCCCCTTGTACCGAGAGTTGATGCTTTTTTACTCGGTGATTCAGTGGGGGGACGTTGCATTCAAAATATTGGTGGAATTGGTAATGTCACTTACCTTCCCCCTCGTGGTGATGATTGGCTTTCCCAAATTCGCGCCTGGGATACTGGCCCGGGAAATAGTTTGTTGGATTTGGCAGTAGAATATTTAACTGATGGTGGTCAGTCCTATGATGAAAATGGCAATTGGGCTGCTAGTGGTGTTCCTTGCTACTCATTGGTAGAACAATGGTTAGAGCAAGATTACTTTCATCTACCCCCACCCAAGTCTACGGGGCGCGAGTTGTTTGGTGTAGCTTACTTACACCAATGTTTGCAAGATGCTGAACCCTACCAACTCAATCCAGCTGATTTACTGGCGACACTCACAGAACTTACTGTTGGGTCTATTGCTCACAGTTATCGGAGTTTTTTACCCCAAATGCCCCGGCAGGTATTATTATGTGGTGGGGGTAGTCGCAATCTGTATTTAAAACACAGGTTACAGTTATTACTGCCATCCCTGTCGGTTTTGACTACGGATGAGGTGGGCTTAAATGCTGATTTTAAAGAGGCGATCGCTTTTGCCGTTTTAGCCTACTGGCGACAGTTGGGACTTCCTGGTAACTTACCATCAGCGACCGGTGCTCCCGGCGAAATACTTTTGGGAGAAATTCATTTAAGAGCATGTGGGAAAGAAAACTTATCAAACAACCTCTTAGACAATGGGTGTGGTTAAGATCCCCGACTTCTTTCGGTATGGGGGATAGTCTAATATAGTTAGTCTAGAAGTCGGGGATCTGAAAACAATTCTCCCTGTAGGGTGTCTGGTCGGCTTTGAGCTGCTAGGCGACAAATTTCCCCCCAGGAAATTACCAGACTGTTATAAGCAGTGGCCTCCTGTCTCCAGCCTTTTTTGTCGCAAATGTTATATAACCGATAGGTTAAATCTCGTAAGATTTCCCACTCACCCTTATATTCAGATAATACCGCCGCAGCGCCGGTTTCTCCTTTTTTATCCAAAGTGTAGATCAGGTGTTGGGTAATCAGCCAATTACACCCCATGGGGTTGCAATTCTCTGGTAACTCTCCCCGGCGCAATAGTCGCACCTTTCCACCTTCAGCAAACAGAATACCCCCATTCACCAACCCTTGAACACTGATATTTTTAGCTTTAGATAAAGTTTCCGCCTCCCCATAGATTCCCTCATTAAATTGATGTTGTTCAAACCAGATCAAAGCCCAACTGGTCTCTAGGTCAAATTCTCCCTCCTGTTCCGTCAGGTATTCATCCAACATTTGATTAATGAATTGTAGGGCCGTACGTACCGCCATAGCAGAACCGTCAGCGTCTAGGATTTTAGTGTAACGGGAGAAAATACCCATACCCGGACCAATGCTAGCTTGGGCTAAATCCACCGGTGCGATATTATCTTGTTGCAGTTTTTCCAGTGCTGCGGGGAGTTCCCGCTTGAGTTGTTGCAGAAATTGGCGACGGGTGACGGAGGGGGCGGTTTCTGGACGGGGACGACAGACAAGGACAATGGAAGAGGCCAGGGCGTTGGTTCCAATACCTACGCTGCGGTTACTTAATTCTGTTCGCATTGGCCAAGTACTCACAATAGTAAAACCAGCTTGGATTAAACCCTCTAGCATGGTTTCCCAACCGGTGGAGGCGGTGACATTTTGGTTATTTTGACTGGTTTCTGTTTCTGACTGTTTAAAGGCGTAATAAATAGTAACTGGATATTCAGAATTTGCGGTTTCTCGCATTCTCCTAAAAGCTGCACCTAAACCAGTTTCAAAAAATTCTTTAGCTTGTTGTTTATCACCGCCAAACCTGTAGGGGGTGGCGACTAGTTCTTCTATTTTGGGTACTAGTAAGGTACTGCAAATTTGTGGGTAAAGTTTGCCAATGGAACGGCGCAGCCAGATATAAAAGAAGTCTGCTAAGTCTGCATAGCCAATGTTATCGTAGTATGGGGGGTCTGTGGAGATGACCGGAGAGTTTAAATGTAATTTTTGGGCTGCATTATGTTGTTTAACTAAGCCAGGGGTGTCAGTATTTCTTAATTCTATGACTGCTGATATCCAGTCAACAGCACCGCCAAAGTTACCTGTAGAATCACTTAAGGGGTTAGCTTCTACAAAGTCCCAGGTCATGGGAATTGCTTGACGGGCGAATGTATTTCGGATCGTATCACGCCCTGAATGCCAACTACATATACTAGAACAATAATCCGTTGATTTATCAACTGCAAACCCTAAATAAGTGGCGACAGCATCGGCGTAAGCCGTCGCACCCATACCCCCTTGGGAAAGTGGTAAGTTATCATCTGGGATACCCGCAGCTAGAGCATCAAGTTTGACTTGTTCTCTGGCGACCCTGACTAAATCGCTGAAGGTGGTTAAGGCGACAAGCTGACGGGGGGTAAATAAATCAGCGTGTTGGGTCATTCCATATAATTGCACACGAAAACCAAGGGCTTGTTCTGGTAAGTTACTGTCTGGTTTCCATTGTGGCTCTGCTGACAAAGCCACTTTGATCTGCTCCTCATTGGGGGGAATATACAGGCGTTGCTTTTGACCCTCCGTTACAATAGCCATTAACTGAGTCTGCATTCTTCCTGCTTTCCCCTCCTGGCGGATGTGGTCAAAGGGTACTGGACTGTCACAACAAATACACATCGCCCCTCTGCGGTTAACGGTTCCCACCCGTGGTGTTCCTTCCCCGGTTTTGACTGTAAAACTCACCCTGGGGGGTTGGTGACTGCTATCAATTACAGGTTCTACCCAAGCTTGTTTACCCTTTTTGGTGGATAATTTAAAGGAATTTACTAAGGGCATTTGCGCCCCACAAGCGGGGTTAGGACATTTGACAGTCCGCGCCCACAACCAAGCAATTACGGTTGCTTCCCCACCGCCATGCTCCAGGGGTAAACTCACCTTGGGGTATAAATGGCCAATAGTTTTAAAAGCTTGGTTTCGCATCCATTCGCCATAATAGCCCACGTCGGCTGCTAACCCCTGCGCGCCGTACCATTGGGGGGCTTTTAACTTTGTTTGCGCTTCTGGGTTGACGGGGGGTTGATTCTGAAATTTGGGGGGAATTTCAATTAAGCCTTTAGTAATTAGTACGGCGACAGGGTTAATATCACTACCATGGGCGACTAAACCTAGGCGTTGTCCTTCTAGGGGTATGGAACCACCACCACAAAAGGGGTCATAAACAGGAGGTGCATAGTTTTGTAAATATGTACGTACTTCTGCGGTGTCTGTGGGTGGTGTTTCGTTGCGACTCCAGGCTAAACAACGGGCGATTTCTTTTTGGGCGGTTTCGATAATTTCCCGGTTATTGATACTATCCCAAGAGACTAAACCCTTAACTACCTGCTCCGGTTTCCCTTTTTTGTCAACGGTAACAATTTTACCAATGATATCAAATAACCGTTGTCTTTCTTGTGCTTGATCTGCTTCTGTGGGGAATTTATCGGGGTGACTAGATGGGTCATCTACTAAGGAAGCAAATAATACCGCCCTACAAGTGGCTGTGGGTTTTCTTGACCACCATAAATGTAGTGTAGAAGGATGTCCGTGTCTAATGGATTTTTCCCTGGCTGATTCTTGGTTGATGGCTTCCAAGGGTAGGGCGACTTCTATTAATTTTTTTTTCATTATGATGGCACAGACAAGAATTTACCCAGGGAGTTATGAATATTGTTAGTTATTTTAACTTGAGTGGGGATGTTGTTTACATTTAAAGGTCTTTAGGTAAAAGAATCAAGAGAGGTTTATTTAGGTCTAAGTCTGGGAAAATATATTCAGCAGACTTGAATGGTTCCCTAAATATATTAAGAAAGGTAGCTGGGGACTCTATCTTTGATGGAAACTCAGGGGAGTGTCAACAATGTAAAACTTTGTTAAGAAGAATCTATATTTAGTTGTCAGGTTGATTCATAAAATATAGAATTGGGATGAGTGACATTAGGAGGAACTGGTTTAATAACCAAATCAAAAGCTAATGAAACCCAGGGCATGGATCCTGTTAGAAGCAGCGCACCGCGAAGTGTGAAACTTTTAAAACTCAAGAATGCCTTAATTAACTTGGCTGTTGTCCAGCATAGGTTGCAAAGCCCACCAAAAACAGCAACTGTGTGGGGATGAGAACCAATTAAAGGGCTTGAGCCAGTAGTGAGATGGTATTGTGGGAAAACAAAAAGACAGGAAGGGTAATCAACCTGTGTAAGAACGGCGATCTGCACCTTGACAATTGAAGAGGGGTTATATTCCATAGTTGTAGTTGTTTGGCACCGAATAGGTAAAATCTACCCTTCGGTAACCTGCTATGAGGCTACATGGAAGCTAGAGGAATCATAATTTAAATCAAACCAATTCTTGGAGCTAGTCCTAAGCTGACTATTTTATAGACAAAACTATGCTTATGTTGACAAGCATTGACATAAGTGAGTTAATAAAATCGCCCACTTGATATATAATCCTACGACATCAAGTAAGGTACTTTGTTTAAGTTGACGCCCCATCATCCCCAGCTCCTTTCCTTCCTGGAACTGAGCAAGAGAAGGAGGTCGTCCACTGGGACACAAACATTAACTACTCTATGCCATAGTGGAACCTGAATCTAAGCCCCATTGATGCTTGAGCAGCTCTTGGTAAGTTGCTTCCCTGACCATCATCTGCTCATAAAGCTTAACCAAAAAGTCTTTTGCTTGGTCAGGACTCATGTTGTGTACCTGGGTAGCAAAAGAGCGGATGCTGAATTGCTGTTCCAAAGATAGTTGAATGGGTTGGTTCATATTAAACTCCGAGAAAGAGAACGGGTAAAATTGATCTCAATTACAGAATTAGCAAATGTATAATTAAAATTCAGTAGTGATTACACATTTGTACCTGTATATTAAGAAAGATAACAATTGTTTGCAGAATTGCCCACATCCTTATGGGTAGGGTTTGTATTTTGATGTCTTGCATTTATTTAGGCTAGGGGATGTATAACCTAGGTATACCCAAGGCAACTGGGGCAGATAATGGCTTTTGAGGTAGCATCGGCCATACATTGGTTGACAGTGTACTCATTGTCGCATATCCTGTGGGGATTTGCTGACAGAGGAGTAGGAAACCTTAAGTTATTAACTGTGAATTATATTCGCCATATATGATTATGTGCAACAAGTAAATTAACCTGGTTTAATAGCGACCCCCAAGAGGTAGATTTGGAGGTTAAAAATATTTTTATCAATTTGTCAAGCATAAAAATGCTCAGACTGAACAAATTTCTGGAAAAGTAGTGAAAAACCCGGAAAAATAGTAATACAGTTGCTCTTGTTGAGTAGTAGCCTAGTTGACAATTAGATAGACAAACCTATACACTTATCTACAAACCTATAAGTGTATTTATGTTTAAACCTCATGAGTTTGCAAAGAAAATTGGGGTGTCAGTCAAGACATTACAACGATGGGATTCAGTTGGGAAACTTCCTGCTAAAAGAACATTATCAGGACATCGTTTCTATACTGAAGATGACTTATTAATAGCCCAAGGAATGAAACCTATTGAATCAAAACGAAAAGTAATAGTTTATTGTCGGGTATCATCTAGTGGGCAACAACCGGAACTAAAAAATCAAATATCCGCAATGGAAACTTTTTGCTTAAATAGGGGATTATCTGTTGATGATTGGGTATCAGAAATTGGTGGAGGTTTAAATTTTAAAAGAAAAAAATTTCTGTCAATAATGATGTCGATGTTAAAAGGCGAAATTTCAACGATTGTTGTGGCTCATAAAGATAGAATGTGCAGATTTGCTTTTGATTTCATCCTTGAACTAGCTACATCTGTAAGATGTGAAATTATTGTAGCCAATCAAGAATCACTATCTCCACAACAGGAATTAGTCGAGGACTTAATGGCAATCATTCATTGTTTTTCTGGTCGCTTGTACGGGTTGAGAAATTATTCCAAGGAAATTAAGGAAAGGCTTAAAAAAGCTATTGACGAACCTAAACAAGATATTACAGAATTAGACAACAAAGAAATACAGTGTTGAGGTCGAGCAATGCTTTTATCCATTAAAACAAAGTTGAAACTGAGTCAAGCCCAAGAAATAATAATGAATAAACACGCAGGTATTGCCAGGTTTACTTATAACTGGGGTTTAGCTACTTGGAATAGTCTTTATAAAGATGGATTAAAGCCCAACAAATATATTCTGAAGAAATTTTTTAATAACCATGTTAAACCTGAGTTTGAGTGGATTAAACAAAAAGGTATTTGTCAGAAAATAACTCAATATGCTTTTGACTATCTAGGCGATTCTTTCTCTAGATTCTTTGGCGGTAAAGGTGGATATCCTAAGTTTAAAAAGAAAGGACATCGCGACGCGTTTACCATTGATGCTGGAGGTAAGCCGATTCCAGTAGGCGGCAAATCAATAAAGCTACCGACGATTGGATGGGTAAAAACTTATGAAGGCTTACCACACACAACCTGTAAATCAATCACAATATCAAAAACTGCTAATAGCTGGTTTATTGCTTTCGCTTACGAGCAAGAACACAAAGCAATAGATAAGCAGCACGAGATTGTAGGGGTGGATTTAGGGGTCAAGGAATTAGCTACACTTTCTACTGGGGTAGTGTTTCCTAATCCTAAGCATTACAAAGCTAATTTAATGTGCGATTCGTTCTTCCTAAATGAGCATTTATGCTCAGGGACGGAAGGTAAGACTGGGTAAAACCAGACTCTTATAACTGTGTGTTCATGTGGGTGAGAATCCCACCCCCTAGGTGC
>NZ_JAQMUH010000157.1:0-25475 GCF_028331025.1 Anabaenopsis arnoldii
CAACGCCACGCAGTTCTATAACTTATCCCTACCTTTTTTGCATAATCAGATAGTTTCATTCATTTAATGATCGTACATTCATAATTATATTATACTACAAATGTACATAAATGACTATAAATTCATTAAATTATTGTAGACTATTTTTTCCTAGCACTCAAGGCTTACCTGTGGGTCCTAGTTCCCGTCTATGGTTGGGCTAAGTTTATGGCTCTGATATCTCTGATTTCCCGCTTGGCTTTCGGTGAATTGGTAAATCAGCCAGAAAGTATCCCATCTGGTCAACGCTTTGTTAATTCTCGGTTGTGGGAGTTTTTGGTGGCGGTGCTGTTATTATTTCTTGTGGGTGTGGGACTTGGCCTAGGTATAGTGATTATATTTGGCATCTTAGGGGTTTTCTGGGGCTTGATATTTCCAGACGAAAATTCTGCTGCTGTTCTTCTGTTGGGTCTGATTACCTTGGCGACTCTGATTGTGGTAATCTTAGCCTGTTTATGGATCATAATCAGGTTATACTTAGTAGATGCGGTCTTGGCTATTGAAGAAAATGTTGACGGGGTGTCAGCCATTAGTCGCAGTTGGCAATTAACTCAGGGTTACGGCTGGCGGTTGTTGTTGATTTACTTTGTGGGTTCTTTAATAATTACCATCCCGGCTCAGATTATGCTGCAAGTTATGACTAGTTTTTTACAATTAGTTTTCTCACCGTTCATACTAGATGAATATGGTCTATATGCTTTACTTTATTTTGTATTTTTGCTACTAGCCATCATTTTTAGTATTAGTGCTATGATTTTACCCTTTTATCAAACTCTCACATCTGTCATTTACTACGACCTGCGCAGTCGCCGGGAGGGTTTAGGTTTAAAACTACGAGACCACGAAATTTAACTGTTTGACTGGGGTTAACTCCTGGGAAAGAGTTTTCCCTTGATTTGCGATCCTCTAGGCTAGGATTTAACTATTAACAGTACTTAGAAGGCTCATGAATAAACCCAACCGGTTAGCAACAGAATCTTTATCTATATCCCATCCCCCAATAGAGCATAACCATGGACAGTCGGCTCATGCTCACGTTCATAGTCAAGAGTCACTGCGGAAAATTGTCAATCGGTTGTCACGGATAGAGGGACATGTTCGCGGTATTAAAACAATGGTGCAGCAAGATACCCCTTGTCCTGATGTTTTATTACAAATTGCGGCGGTGCGGGGCGCTTTGGATAAGGTGGCGAGAATTGTTTTGGATGAACATTTAACTGAGTGTATTGCTAGAGCGGCTCAAGAGGGGAATATGGAGGTGGAAATTCAACAGTTAAAAGCTGCTTTGGATCGGTTTTTGCCTTAGTACTAATTTTATCTCTCCTGGTAACAACAGGCGATCGCTAGTTGGGCGTGTTCCTGTAGGGTATTTTGAGCCAAAGTCTGAATGGTATATTGAGGAGTCACCGCTAGTAGTTTCTCGATTCTATTTCTGGCTGCAGCTACTGTTGATTGATCTAGACTACCTTGATTTAACGAATCGGCAAAATCTTCAGCCATCTCATAGGTACGTTCTATGGATAAGGAATTAAGATTACGGGAGACAATAAATAAATCACAGCCAGCATTAAAGGCTTGGGCTACTGTACCACTGTGGGTAAACATATCGGAAACAGCTTTCATATCCAGGTCGTCGGATACAACTACACCCTCAAAGCCCAATTCGTCCCGGAGTATGCTTTTGAGGATAGCTGGGGAAAGTGTGGCTGGTAATTTGGGGTCTATGTGGGGGAATAAGATATGAGCTGTCATGATTAGGGGAATTTGCTCGGCAATCAGGGCTTTAAATGGTATTAGCTCCCGTTTGTGCAGGTCTTCTAGGGTCAGATTGAGTATGGGTAATTCAATGTGAGAATCTTTACTAGTGTCTCCATGTCCAGGAAAGTGTTTCCCACATCCTAATATTCCCCCTTCCTTAAGTCCTCTGTAGTATTCACATACAGCTTTAGCTGTGGTTTCTGGGGTGTGACCAAAGGCACGAGGTCCGATAATGGGGTTTTGAGGATGAGAAAAAATATCTGCTACGGGAGACCAGGATAAGTTTATCCCCAGTGATTTAAGTTCTAATGCTGTGGCTATTGCTACTTTGTAGGCGTGTGATCGACACAGTAAGGCATAAGGAAATCTGGTAATTGGTAATGGTGTCCTCACCACCCTTCCTCCTTCGTGGTCTAATGTCATAAACATAGAGTCACGTTGAGCATATTCTCGGATTTGGTGGTTAAGTTGCCCGAAAGTTTCTAGCCATACTTCGTAAGGGTTACCATCCTCAAAGTTTTTAGCAAAAAAAATCACCCCAACTGGTTTCAAGTCACTCAGTATACGTTTATCATCATCACTTAATGTCGTCCCAGAAATACCAACTATTAAATGATTACCAAAGGTTTGTAGCTTTTGAGATGTGAGCATAGGAAAAAAAAGAACTATAAAATATACTAAATATTTTAATTTATCTTCGGGAAAATTACATAAACTCAGTTAGATGGTGGAAATCAGGAAAACATTCAATTGTGATGGTGTTAGCACCTTTGGATGTGAGTAAGAGCATTCCTGAGAGAAGTTTTTTGAGAACAGATCGTACAACTGCTGCCAAATGTAACGGATTGCAACTTATAATGAGAACGACAAAACCATAAAGAAATATTAAAAGGCAGTAAGTTTAAATGCGAGTCGCGATCGCGGGTGCTGGTCTAGCAGGGCTATCCTGCGCGAAATATCTCACAGACGCAGGTCACACTCCCATTATCTTGGAGCGCCGGGATGTATTGGGTGGTAAAGTGGCCGCGTGGAAAGACGCTGATGGAGACTGGTACGAAACGGGTTTGCACATCTTTTTTGGCGCATATCCCAATATGTTGCAGCTATTTAAAGAACTGGATATTGAAGATCGATTGCAGTGGAAAGAACACACAATGATCTTCAATCAGCCCGAAGCACCAGGAACATACAGCCGCTTTGACTTCCCAGATTTGCCAGCGCCCTTAAATGGTGTGGTGGCGATTCTCAGAAACAACGATATGCTCACATGGCCAGAAAAAATTAAATTTGGTCTAGGACTGATTCCAGCAATGGTTCAGGGGCAAAAATATGTTGAGGAGATGGATAAATATTCTTGGACAGAGTGGCTACGTAAACAGAAGATTCCCGAACGGGTGAATACAGAAGTTTTCATTGCCATGTGCAAGTCATTAAACTTCATTGGACCTGATGAAATCTCTGCTACGATCCTCCTCACAGCGCTGAATCGCTTCCTTCAGGAAAAGAACGGCTCTAAAATGGCATTTTTAGACGGTTCACCCACCGAAAGATTGTGTCAGCCGATAGTAGATTACATCACTCAGCGGGGTGGGGAAGTGCGGCTAAATGCTCCCCTCAAGGAAATTTTGCTCAACCCTGACGGTACAGTTAAGGGATTCTTACTCAGAGGGTTAAATGGGGCTGAGGATGAAATATTTACAGCTGACTTGTATGTGTCAGCTATGCCCGTTGACCCGTTAAAGGTAATGCTACCAAAACCTTGGCAGGAAATGGAGTTTTTCCAAAAGCTAGAAGGTTTAGAAGGGGTACCTGTAATTAATGTCCATTTGTGGTTTGATCGTAAACTGACAGAGATTGATCACTTATTATTCTCGCGATCGCCGCTCCTGAGCGTTTATGCTGATATGAGCAATGCCTGTCGTGAATATGCTAATCCAGATCGCTCAATGTTGGAATTAGTTTTAGCTCCGGCAAAAGATTGGATCACTAAATCAGATGAGGAAATTGTTACCGCCACTCTTGCTGAGTTAGAGAAACTCTTCCCTGACCATTTTGGGCAAGAAAATAACGCTAAATTATTAAAGTATCATGTGGTCAAAACACCGCGCTCAGTTTACAAAGCGACACCAGGTCGCCAACAGTACCGCCCCTCACAACAAACCCCCATCAACAACTTTTATCTCACTGGGGATTACACCATGCAGCGCTACTTAGCTAGTATGGAAGGTGCTGTACTTTCTGGTAAGCTGACAGCGCAAGCAATCTCGGAAGCCCCCCCGGTAGAAAATTCCTCAGACCTGCAAACGCCAACCCGACCGCCCGCAACGAATGCTGCAACTGCCTGATTCCCCACCGCGCATGAAAACGCTGGTCTCTGTAGACGAGTCCTACAAACTTTGTCGGCAACTTATAGCCAAGTATTCCGCGACTTTTTACCTAAGCACTTTGCTCCTGAGCGAAGAAAAACGTCCTGCTATTTGGGCGATTTACGCATGGTGTCGCCGCACAGATGAATTGGTAGATGGGCCTGGATGTGCCATGACTACGCCAGAAACCCTAGATTTATGGGAGCAGCAGCTAGAGTCAATTTTCGCTGGGGAACCAGTGGAAGATTATGATGTAGCTTTGGCTGATACTGTTCGACGCTTTCCCATCGACATTCAGCCCTTCCGGGATATGATTGCTGGTCAGCAGATGGATTTGTATCGCAGTCGCTATGAAACCTTTGAGGATTTATACCTCTACTGTTATCGCGTCGCCGGTACTGTTGGTTTAATGTCAACCTCGATTATGGGACTGGATGAAACCAGAAATTCAGCGCCGTGGAACTGTAAACAACAGCCTTATCTGCCCACTGCTGAAGAAATCGCCTTGGGAATAGCCAAGCAACTCACCAACATCCTCAGAGATGTAGGGGAGGATGCGCGACGGGGGAGAATTTATATTCCTCTAGAGGATTTGGCACGATTCAATTACACTGAGGACGATTTATTTAAAGGTGTAGTTGATGACCGCTGGCGCTCCCTAATGCGGTTTGAAATTAACAGAGCTAGAGAATTTTATACTAAAGCTGAAAGAGGTATTAGTTATCTATCCCCTGATGCTCGTTGGCCTGTATGGGCGGCTCTCATGCATTACAGTCGAATTTTAACCATCATTGAACGTAACGATTACAACGCGTTTACCAAACGTGCCTATGTACCTCAGTGGCAAAAATTACTTTCTTTACCACGGGCGTGGATGCGATCGCAGGTTCTTTAGTTAACTCCGTATTCAGAATAATTCGTAACCCGTAAGTTTTGCAACACCTGCCAGTCTCCTGACTATAAGTCAGGAGATTCTATATTTGCGTCTGATACTTCAAACAATTTTATAAATGATAGTTGACTAACTAAAAATACTCTGCTATATTTAAAATCTGTAGCCCATCTGGAGAGATGGCTGAGTGGTCGAAAGCGACAGATTGCTAATCTGTTGTACGGCAGGTAACTCCGTACCGAGGGTTCGAATCCCTCTCTCTCCGTTTTAGCGATCCGCCTAGGTTAAAAAGTAACTTGCCTTCTTAACTTAAAGCCTTTTTCAGGCTAATGAAGTACACATCAATTGCCTATTCCCTATTCCCTATTCCCTGTTCGCTGTTCGCTGTTCGCTGTTCGCTGTTCGCTGTTCCCTGAAACTAAACAACTTTGTACCTCACGAGCATGGGAAATGCTAGATTTATAACGAGAATGCCGATAACCCTTGAGAACAAAGTGGTTACTTTTTTATTAATGTTAGGTCTAGGGATGAAAGTTACCTATCTTATACATCAAGAAATATTGATATTTTGGTGAAAAGTTTTATTCCCGTGGGTAGATGCTATTATTTATCCGAGTAATTGAACCAATAATCCCCCTCTGTTTACATAGGGGAGTGTGAAGATTTGCCTAGTATAAGAAGAAGCTAGGTTGAATCTTACTTTCAGTCTCATAAATATCTCAGGGTAAAAAGTAAACTGTGCTAAAAATTCATACTGCCTTAGGCTTGAGTATAGCTACCCTAACAACAGGGTTCCTTTTAGGAGCTTGCGAAAATGCGAATAACACTAATACCACAGGGGAGAGTAGTTCCGGGCTAAAAATTGGTACTTTACTACCAAGCACTGGTGACCTAGCATCGGTTGGACAGCAAATGATAGGCTCCATTCCCTTGCTCGTAGAGACCGTTAACGCTTGCGAGGGAGTGAATGGACAACCAGTTACCCTCATAGAAGTGGACGACCAGACTGACCCCAGAGCTGGTGCGGCGGGTATGACCAAATTGGCAACTTTAGACCGGGTAGCTGGGGTAGTTGGTTCCTTTGCTAGTAGCGTTTCTACTGCTGCTGTCTCAGTTGCTGTGCCGAATCAAGTGATGCTGGTTTCTCCTGGTAGTACCAGTCCAGTTTTTACAGAAAAAGCCCAAAAAGGTGAATTTAAAGGCTTTTGGTCGCGTACAGCTCCTCCTGATACCTACCAAGCATTAGCATTAGCTGAACTAGCTAATCAAAAAGGTTTTCGGCGAGTTTCTACAGTTGTGATTAATAACGACTATGGCGTGGGGTTTGAAAAAGCATTTGTAGAGGCTTTTGAGAAATTGGGCGGAACTGTAGTTAATAAAAATAATCCTGTCCGCTACGATCCCAAAGCCCAAACTTTTGATACTGAAGCCGCAGCGGCTTTCGCTGGTAAACCGGATGCAGTCGTAGCGGTTCTCTACGCTGAAACAGGTAGTCTCCTCCTCAAAACTGCTTATCAACAAGGGTTAACTGATGGGGTGCAGATTTTACTAACTGATGGAGTAAAATCACCTACTTTCCCAAACCAAGTAGGTAAAGGTGGAGATGGGAAATATCTCTTGGCGGGAGCCCTGGGTACAGTACCCGGTTCTGATGGCCAAGCCCTAGCAGCTTTTAATCAACTGTGGCAAGAAAAAAAAGGCGGTTCACCGGGGGAATATGCTCCCCAAGCCTGGGATGCTGCGGCTTTGTTGGTACTGTCCGCCCAAGCCGCCCAGGAAAATACAGGGGTTGGTATTGCTCAGAAGATACGTGATGTTGCTAATGCACCTGGTATAGAAGTTACTAATGTATGCGAGGGGCTGAAGTTGCTTCGAGAGGGTCAAGACATTAACTACCAAGGGGCAAGTGGTAATGTGGATATTGATGCCAATGGCGATGTTGTGGGTGTCTACGATGTTTGGACTGTAGAAGCAGATGGTAAAATTAATGTGATCGATAAAGTTAGTCCTAATCCTCAATAGTCTCTCCCACGGAAACAGCAAGGACATGGGGGTAGCCCGCCACAATCATTACCGGGCTACTTCCAGATTCAGCTAATGTTCTTTGACGCTAGCCTCCAGAGTTTTCACCTGATTTTGTAATTCTACAATTCTTTGCATATGCGATCGCTCTAGAGAATAACTTAACCAAACAAAGCTACAACCAAACACAGTCACGAACCCAGCCAAAATACCAGTTAGTAATGTCACTTGGGAAAGAAGATGTTTTACTTCCTGAAGTTGATACTGAGGTTTTGTTAGAGGATTAACATTTGTGTCGGGATTTGCCAGCACAACTTGTGTTGTCGGTATTTTTGCTGTTTGGGTGCTTTTGAAAGCAATCTTGTTTTGTATCCAGTTAGTAATTAATTGAGGACCATTATTTTGAAACCACCGCCAAGCAAAAATTCTAAATACTGGCTTGGATGTTCTGGAAATGAGTTTGAGAAGTCTATTGAGAGTCCGACAATGAAACTTATGGTTAATCAGGTTAATTGAGCCTACATCATAGAGAGAATCCATGATTAACTTGACTGTAGTCTCTTCCCTAGAAATCAAGTTTTCCAGCAACACAAGAACATCATGCATGAGTTCTTCTTCTTTTTCATTTTCCTTTATAACATTTTTAGTCTGATTTGATGATTGCCGCTGTTTATTCATATATATATAAGGGTTATTTTTAGCTGAAAGAATTATTTGTTGTTATGCAAACTGGAATAATTACTGCAAAAATCAAGATTACATCCCTAAATACAAAGTTGCATTAAAGCCTTTTTCAGGCTCATGAAGTACACACCTATTTCCTGTTCCCTGTTCCCTCAAACTAAAAAAAATTGTACCTCACGAGCATGGGAAATGCTATATTAGGTAAAAGGCAAGAGTGAGAATCACTTTTGCCTTTTATGTTTGAGATGATTCAGTTAAAAACCGCTGAAATTGTAACCAACTCCTAATAACAAACCGATATCAGTTTGGTCAAAAAATCCGGCATTAGCGGAAGCGGTGGCGGTAAATCGACTATTGAGAGGAAAATCAAGACCAACAGATACTAATAAAGCAGTCTTAGAATTATCACCAGTTTTAAGAGCTGCACCTACTCCAACATAAGGTGCGATCGCTAAGGGCTCCTCAAAGGGACTTGGCTGCTGTAAGCTGAAGTCATAGGTAACGGGAAGCAAGATAGTGGTGTTGTTGCCAAATAGAGCAGATGGTCTTACAGATATGGTATTTGTCAATCCCACTTTACCCACAACGGCAACATTGGCATCACCTAAAGATGAGTTGCTACCTTCTAAACCAAGGTTACCAGCAATACCGACATAGTTTTTACCGGCACGGCTAGGTCTACCAAAATCTATATTTGCTTGTGCTATCTGATGATGAGAAGTAAGTTTTGATTGAGAAATCAGGGATGCTGATGAGGTTTCCACCGTCCCCTGTACAGGTGTGAATGTTTCATTAGCAACTTCTACCTTGCATGGCGTAGCCATAGATATTGCATTCACAGAAGCCTCATGTAACAGTTGAGTATCTACTGTTTCAGCAATAGCAGACACACCACTACTTAACATTGTCAGAGCAGCTACGCTGGGTAGGTAAAACAAACTTTTGCATTTGTCTAGCTTGTAGTAGACAAGGGAAATAATATTCACATTCACTCCTGACAAAATATTGCCGCTATGGACATTGTGTACGATGATTCCACCAAATTTGGCGATATTTAAACTGTAACATCATAAAATCACCATTACATCCTTAAGTAGACAGAAGTCTTGATCAACATACTGTCTACTAGGTAGTAGAGATGAAGTCATAAGAATAGTAGTATCAATAATTACAAAATACACAGAAGTCCCATATTTGACGTAACAAAGCAAAACTAGGGTGTCAAAAATAAATACTATCAGAAGGTTTTTGTAATCATGGGGCTTAATTACTACAACTGAGGATGAAATTTATAAGATGGCAATTAAAATTGATACTATTGTTCCATCCATTGCCTAGCAAAACTTTCAGGAAGTATGAAAACATGGGCGTAGTATTTATCTATCTTTAGGAGGAATTAAAGTAGTGTTGATTAATACTAAATAAATAGGTATTCCGATCACCTGACGAAATTTAACTATAAAACGCTCAATTTTTGGCAAAAATTGAGCGTTTTTTTGAATGGGTCTTCCAGCCTTGTTTTTGAGAGCATCCACCATTCTCTCAGAGGATGTTTGATATGAAATTATTAATTTTGCTTCACTAATACTGAATTATTCTCAATCTTAGCTGAGTAAGTTTTGAGTGGTTCTCTAGCCGGTCCCCTTCGCACTTGACCATTAGTGTTATATTCTGCACCATGACAACGACAGGCAAACTTATTACCTTTCCCGTCCCATGTTACTGTGCAACCTGAGTGAGTACAGGTAGGGTCAACAGCGATGAGATTTTCACTGACCGATGTACCAACTACTAAAACATTGAAAGTAGGGGATTTTTGAACTAGCAATTGGCCATCTTTATCCAAATCCGTCACAGTACCCACAGTTTGCCAATCTCTAGATACTTTTTTAGAAGCACAAGCAGCTATAGCTACAGGTAAACTACTAGCGATTGTACTTAAACCTACCCAATTGATAAAATCGCGACGTTTCATAAGTTAATAAAGTTACTTAACAACTCCCAAAACGGGTTTTATTTCAGATGGGGGAATAGTAGGAACTGACAATCCCTGAGCATAGATGTGGGGATTTGTTTGGGAGATAGTCATCAAAGATTGGCGCACCTGAGCATTCACAGCCACGGTCTTCACGTCATACATCTGCATAGCCAACTTGGGGTAAAACCCGATACCGATAATCAGCAACAGAAAACAGGCAGCAATAAATACTTCACGGGGTCTAGCATCACTATAGATCGTTTGAGTTGGCAGCAGACAGTCAGTACCAAAACAAGCTGTTCCCTCGTCCTCCTGATTCTCCAAGGCTGCATTATTAACGTCACAGGAGACTGCAGCACTAGTACCATAAAACACCTTACGCAGCAAATTAAGTAGATAAATTGGTGTGAGGATAACTCCTATGGCAGCCAGGAAAACCGTGACAATACAGAAGGCGGAACTGTAGACATCACTGCTAGTTATACCAACGAAGACAGCAAGTTCCCCCACAAAGCCGCTCATACCTGGGAGAGCTAGGGAGGCCATGGCACTGATGGTAAATAATGCAAATACTTTTGGCATTACCTGACCAATACCGCCCATATCATCCATAATCATTGTACGAGTGCGATCGTAGGTGACACCTGCCAGGAAAAACAGCACGGACGCAATTAAACCGTGGGAAATCATTTGCAACATGGCGCCGTTAATACCCAAATCAGTGAAGGACGCAATACCTAGGAGTACGAATCCCATGTGAGAAATGGACGAATAGGCCAGCCGCCGCTTCATATTAGATTGGGCGAAGGAATTCAACGCACCATAGATAATGTTAACAACCCCCAGAATTGCCAGAACTGGTGCAAAGTAAATATGTGCATCAGCCAAAATTCCCATATTCAGGCGAATTAGTCCGTATCCTCCCATCTTCAGCAGCACACCTGCCAGAATCATTGATACTGGAGATGAAGCTTCTCCATGAGCATCAGGTAACCAAGTATGCATGGGGAACACAGCCAACTTGACACCAAAGGCAATTAACAATCCTGCATATAGTAAAAGTTCTAAATTTAGTGGGTAATCTTTCAATCCCAACCGTGCTAAGTCAAAAGTGATATTACCCCCACCGTAGAGCGCCATTGCCAATGCTGCTACTAAAATAAATATAGAAGCTGCCGCCGTATATATCAAGAATTTTGTAGCAGCGTAGCGACGCTTTTGTCCACCCCAAATGGAAATCAGCAGGTATACGGGAATTAGCTCCACTTCCCACATAATGAAAAACAGCAGCAGGTCTTTGGCGACAAATACCCCAATCTGGGCTGAGTAGAGCACTAGCATTAGGAAATAGAAAAGACGAGGCCTGCGGTCAACTTGCCAAGCCGAAAAAATTGACAGTGTTGTTACCAGTCCGGCTAGAAGTACAAAGGGAACTGATAAACCATCCACAGCAACCGCCCAACTTAGGCCTAACTGAGGCATCCAGGCATAATTTTCTTCTAGTTGAAATACAGCACTGCTGGCATCATAATGCCGCCAAAAGGCGTAGCACATCAAGATTAAATCGGTAACTCCCACTCCTAGCGCATACCATCGTATCCACTTGCCGTCTTTATCGGAAAGAACAGGGATCACCAGAGCAGCAATGAATGGTAACAAGACAATCACACTCAGCCAGGGAAATTCATCTGTCATCGGATATCTAATGAATAATACTTACTTAGTTTAATTATCATCTCATATTATTAAACTTTTTAATAATATCTTAATAACTATGGGTGGCATAATAAAATTACTATCCTTACTCACAGGCAGGACTAACCCCCAAACCATAGGATGGTTTATGCAAAGATTCCCTGGAAATAGTCATTCACTAAGTATTTACACTAAGATAAGTGTGTCATCACTTGATACTAATCGATAGTGTTGAAAGTGAAATCATGGTAATGTGAAATAGGCGTTCTGCTTTAGCAGCAGCGCTTGCGCTATCGCTGATCTGGCAAGGAATCATCCTTTTAAATATAGTAGAGTTCTATAAAAATTGTTAGCTAAGAAAATTCTCAAAAGCTTAAATGCTGAATAGTCGATCGCTTCTGGGTGACTTTGACTTGAGCCTCTAGGGTGCATTAGGTATGGAATTAGCTGAAATTTCAGCCGGTAATTATCTGAATATTTATGATAAACTTTTCAAAAAAGCTTTAACCGGTTCAAAATTTTCTCACTCATAAATAAAAATGTCGTTCGGTGTCAAATTATGCGATATACACTACTATCAAAGATTACAATAAATATTTTTTTATTAATCACCATTATTAACACATATTTCTTACTGAGAATTAAACCGGCAAATCCTGCACAGAATGTTATTTTGCGTTATGGTATTCTAGAAGAATCAATATCAGTTGAAGACTTGCAAACAATTGCCGCAACAGGAATAGTACCTCAGCAATATCAAGTTTATACGAATAAATTTCCCCCTGAAGATCGGCAAAAATTTTTAGAAGTACTACGTAAGAAAGTTACCGTAAATTTTGTAAATTTAAGTAGATTATTATATACTCCGGTTGGTAGTAGTATCCTCCAAGACTTCTCTAAACTCACATTCCGCAAAGATGAGGCGGGAATGCAAGCCCTGAGAACTGCGCTGGTACATGGTTCTAAAACTTCAGAAGGACTTTCTGTTATTAGCTTTATCCAAAATTACCCCAGTCAAAACCTTGTGATTAATGTGGCGGAAGTACCTGGGGTTTTTAGTAACTTTAACCTGTCCTATCAACAAAGCAACGAGTTTATACAAGCCATTACTCCCAGACTGGCTGCAAAGCCTGCAGAATTGAATTTACCCTTTGATCCTGGGGAAGCAGGAACTGGGAAAGTACAGGTGATCAACTTACCAAGATTAAAAGATCAACAACGCCAACGTCTTGTTCCTGTTGACATTTATTGGTCAGATGCAGCCGGAACTACTAAACCTGTGATCGTTTTATCACACGGTTATTCCTCTGATCGCACAGATATGCGCTACATAGCAGAACATTTAGCATCTCATGGATATGTAGTAGCAGCGCTAGAACATATTGGTAGTAATCAAGATTACCGAATAGATCCAATGCAGGGGGGTCTTGCATTGCTGATGAAACCCCAGGAATTTTTGGAGCGCCCTAAAGATATCAGTTTTATTTTAGACCAGTTGGCACAGTGGAACCAACAAGACAAACACCAGCTACAAGGTAAGTTAACAACCAAGAACGCTATGGTGATCGGTCATTCTTTTGGGGGTGGGACAGCGATGTCTATTGCAGGGGGAGAATTACAAGTAGATTCTTTAAGAGAACGCTGTGCTCAATTCCTAGATACTAGTGTTAATTTCGGGGAGGGTTTGCAGTGTGTTGCCAAAACTCTACCACAAGATCGCTACATATTACGAGACCCCCGCATTAAACAGGCGATCGCTCTTAACCCCACAACTTCCCTCATGTTTGGTGAAACTGGGTTAGGAAATATGGAAGTTCCCACCCTAATTTTAGCATCATCAGCCGATCAAGTAACCCCAGCGTTAACCGAACAAATCATTGGTTTTAGCAAAATCCCAGCACCAAAATGGCTAATTGGAATTGTGGGAGCAACTCACGGTAGTATCAAAGATCCCATTTCTACTGCACAGAGGGAGGAGAAGGGGGGTGTTGAGGTAGTTGGTGCCCAAGCTGCTGAGATTCATAGGTATATGAAAGTCATTACTTTAGCATTTGCGGCACAAATGACTCCTCAAAGGGAGCAATATAAAATCTTCCTCACCCCAGAGTACGCCCAATATGCATCTACCCAAGGATTTCCCATTCGTTTAGTGACTGAGATTCCGGCTGATGTGATGGAAGAGTTGAAACTCCCCCGCTAGCGGCGGAGTGTACACACAAACAAGCCTTTTGGTACAATGAATATTAACTATCTAACCACTTGCAGACGTTGAGTGACGATAGTAGTCCCATTAGATCTGACAATCACTGCTGACACCCAACGATGACCAGGAATAACTGGGGCCTGTCCGATTTTAAAAAGTCCCCCAGATTTGAGTCTTTCCAAATTTACAGATGTGGGATTGAGATATTTACTAAAGTGGACTGGTTCTTCTATTGCTGTTCCCAGTAGAAACTCATCGCCGAGTGGTTCTTGGACGATGGCATCGAAATAATACTTCTGTCCTACTTTTACTTGATCTGGTAAATTGATATCAATTTGGGGAGGCTGCTCACCAGAAGTAAGTAGGCTACGTTCTGATAAGATTTTTTGCTCGACTATTTTTGTGCCCTGAATCCGTTGACGAGATGTAATGGTGGTATTGAGAGCGAAATTACTGCTGTTGGTAGATGGTGAACCCACTATATTAGTTACTGTTTCGGCAACGATGGTATTGCCTTCAACTTGCCAAGATTGCAACTTTGTACTGTATCGCAAATTTGGATAACGTTTCCAGAATGCAATCAAGGATTTTTCAAGGGATTGGTAATTTAAACCATCTGTATTGCTGAAGTTGGGACTGTAAAATTGCATGACTTCTTTGATGTTACCACGGGTAGCTGCTGCATCCATTTGTGCTAACAGATTGCTCAATTCAGAGGCTGTACCGCTGGAAATGATGGTAGATGAGCTGTTGGCTGTTTGCCATTGGCGTAGCCTGTCTTTTAAGGACATCTCACCGCCTTGGACAACAGTAGACACAGGTTGTAATGGTTGTATTGTCCTAGCTTGAGCCGGTTGCCAATTACTAGTTACATTCAATAGTATTAGTGATATAGAGAACCAAATACTATGAGGAAATTTCTGTTGGTGTTTCAGTAATAAGGCAGTAATGTTAGTCATTTGGTAAGAGTTTGCTGATTTAAGTAGAGAAGGTCAGGAAATTGTTTTATCTTTAGATATGCTAGGCGCTAAACTTTAGATTGTTCATGGCAAACGCACCGATAAAATTATTAATAGCTGCTAGTGGGACTGGTGGACACTTGTTTCCAGCGATCGCACTGGCTGAGAAATTACCAGATTATGAGATTGAATGGCTGGGTGTCTCCAATCGTTTAGAAACTCAACTTGTGCCCACACAGTATCTATTGAATACTATTGCAGTTGAGGGGTTTCAGCAAGGATTTGGATTGTCTACACTCCGGATCATAGCCGGTATGGTGGCGGGGATTTTGAAGGTCAGACGCATCCTCACAGAAGGGAATTTTCAAGGTGTTTTCACCACAGGGGGTTATATAGCGGCTCCCAGCGTCATTGCGGCGCGTTCCCTGGGGTTACCTGTAGTTTTCCATGAATCTAATGCCTTACCTGGTAAAGTCAGCCGGTTTTTTGGACCTTGGTGTAGTGCGGTGGCCTTAGGGTTTGCGGTCGCTAGTCAGTATTTACCTCGCTGCAAAAATGTTTATGTGGGTACTCCCGTGCGCTCTCAATTCCTGGAACCAGGACTAGATAAATTGCTAGATTTACCTATTCCTGATGGTGCGCCTTTAATTGTAGTCTTTGGTGGCAGTCAGGGGGCGGTGGCGGTGAATCAGTTAGTGCGCCAGTCGGCTCCGTCCTGGTTTGATGCTGGTGCTTATGTGGTACATTTAACAGGGAATCAAGATCCCCAGGCGGATAGTCTCCAGCATTCGCAATATATCTCATTACCCTTTTACGACAACATGGCGGCTTTGTTAAGACGAGCCGATTTAGCCATTAGTCGCGCTGGTGCAGGCAGTTTAACAGAATTAGCAGTATGTGGAACGCCAGCGATATTAATTCCTTACCCCTTTGCTGCCGAAGACCATCAAGCATACAATGCAGAGGTATTTACCCAAGCTGGCGCGGCTTTAAGTTTTCGGCAATCGGAGTTAACAACACAGACATTACAAACTGAAGTTTTACATTTATTGCGATCGCCCCATGAATTAGCCACAATGGCAGAAAATGCCAAAGCGGTCGCAGTTCCTGATAGTGCTGACAAGTTAGCTTCTTTAGTCCGTGAAATACTTCATATGTGATTTTGTTTTATGAATGAACACAGGTGTTCACCTAAAGAAAGATACCGCAACAGTTAAAGTTTGCCAGAATTGAAATTATAGTAGCTGTTCTGGAGGTAGCCCGATGGCCAATAGTAGTGTGAGGATTGTTTCTTTGATTCCTGGTGGAACGGAAATTTTGGACGCACTGGGCCTGACTAATCACATTGTCGGGCGATCGCATGAATGCGACTACCCTCCGGAAATCAAAAATCGCCCGGTTTGTACTCAAGCACGCTGGAATTACCATCAGCAAAGCCGTAAGATTCATGATGATATCAACGACTTGTTACAATCCGCCCTAAGTATATATGAAATCAAAACCGATGTTTTAGAGAAATTACAACCCACCCACATTATTACTCAAGACCAGTGTGATTTATGTGGAGTCACCCTTGCAGATGTGGAAAAAGCCTTTGCTAGTCTTGTCCACACCTCACCTCAAATTATTTCCTTAAAACCGCATCTTCTTGAGGATGTTTGGCAAGATATTGAGCGAGTAAGTGATATCTTTGGTGTAGACTCAGTTCATGTCTTGGAAAATTTAGAAGCTCGTGTCACGATTTGTCAGCGAAAACTCCAGGGGCTTTCCTCAACAGAGTTACCCACAGTAGCCTGTATTGAGTGGACAGATCCTTTAATAATTGCTGCGAATTGGATTCCCGAATTGGTGAACTTAGCAGGAGGTCAGTCACAATTTAGCGTCAAAGGTCAGCCTTCTAGTTCTATATCCTGGGAAGCACTGTTAAAAAGCAATCCAGACATCATCATTTTTATCCCCTGTGGCTTTGATTTAAATCGGACTCGTCAAGCCGCCCAGTTATTCATTCAACGTCCAGACTGGGAAAAACTTCACGCCGCCCAGAGTGGTAGAGTTTATCTTGCTGATGGCAATGCTTTTTTCAATCGTCCCGGGCCAAGACTTGCAGATTCTTTAGAGATTTTAGCAGAAATTTTACACCCAGAAATTTTTAATTATGGCTATAAAGGAACCGCCTGGGATACGCTCTAAACGCAGCATCCGGAAGCGGTTCATATGGGTTAAGTCCAGCCGCCAAAAACAGCTAAACCGTAATATTTCCAAGGTACTGCTACTGTTTTAAATCCAGATTCAGTGAGCATTTGCAAATGTGTCTCCAAAGTAGCGAGTTGGTCTTGGCTAGAATATCCTTGCTGAGTACTACTACCAAGCCTAGCCCGTACCTCGGTTAAAGTATTTCCCTGTTGTGCTGCCCATTTTTCTCGTGCGGCCTGATAAACTTCTGTCAGTACAGGTGATTCTGGTAATATTGGGTCTGCATTGCCAAAATAACCCCCTGGGTGAAGACTCGCAGCAATGCGTTGAAATAACTTCAGCTTCATCTGATCATGGAGATGATGAATTGCCAAAGATGAGACACAGGCATCAAATTCGCTACTTATATCGAACTTTTCGGGATGATTGGCCCATTCACCAAAGTCTGCTTGTATGCCAGTCCACCGTTCTTGATATCCAGCATTGGTGATTTTCTCCCTAGCAAATTGTAACATGCGTGGTGAGTAATCTAAGGCTGTGATTTCCGCATTGGGACAGCAGTAGAAGATTTTCAGGGTTAGTTCCCCTGTACCGCAGCCTAGTTCTAAAATCCGACGAGTTGTAGTTGGAAGACACTCGGTAATTACCTCCAACATTTCATCATAGCGGGGTAAGAGTTGGCGAATACCGTTGTCAAAATCGGCAGTGTTAGCGAATACCTCTCCTGGAAATATTTGTGACATAAGAATCTCAAACTATTATTATTTATATTGACCCAAAATACATTAAAACAGGATGCTCTTGATTGGAGCGGGAATCTTGCTGTGGATTTTGATAAAATGGGTAAGAACTCCTAGCTTTTATGTTGCAGCTAATAATAATTGTATTTGTTGTGATTTTCGGTTCAGCGCTTTGTTCTGCTACGGAAACAGCGTTGTTTTCTGTTTCTCCCCTGAGAGTCAGACAATTAGCACAGTCCAATCATCCGGCCACCCTTGCACTGTTGGCAATTCGGGAAAATATGAATCGACCGATTGCCACAATTGTGATCATGAACAATATTTTTAATATTGTTGGCAGTATTATTACAGGTAGTATTGCTAGTCAAGTCTTGGGAGATACTTGGTTGGGAATATTTTCGGCAATACTTACTTTGTTGATTATCATGTTTGCAGAAATTATTCCCAAGACAATTGGAGAGCGCTATTGTGAACAAATCGCTATGGTGACGGCTTTACCTGTAACTGGACTGTCTTTAGTGTTCACACCTCTGGTTTGGATTATCGAAAATGTCACTGCACCCTTTTTTAAAACCAAAAAGCGACCAACCACAAATGAGGCCGAAATCAAGTTGCTGGCGAATATTGGTCAACAAGAGGGGATTATTGAAAGCGATGAAGCAGAAATGATTCAACGGGTATTTAGATTAAATGATGTCACAGCAGCAGACTTGATGACACCCAGGATTATGTTAACTTATATCCGCGGAAATCTCACTCTTGAAGCCGCAAAAAAAGACATTATTGCTTCTCAACATACCCGTATTATTGTAGTTGATGAGTCGATTGACCAGGTAATTGGATTTGCTTTAAAGCATAATTTACTCACAGCTATGGTTGAAGGTAATAACCAGGAAAAAATTGCTAATTTAGCGAGAAAAGTTCACTTTGTTCCCGAAATAATTCGAGCTGATAAACTGATGAAGAATTTCATCGCAGCGCGGGAACATCTGGCTGTGGTGGTTGATGAATATGGAGATGTGGCTGGTGTGGTAACATTGGAAGATGTACTAGAAGTGATCACCGGTGAAATTGTCGATGAGACTGATAGAACAGTTGATTTACAAGAAATTGCCCGCAAGAAGCGGGAAAAAATGTTGCAGTCTATTAATGTTAGTCATCCCAGCTAAGTTTTATAATCTGCTCTAACACAGCCTAGTAAATACTATTCGTCAATTTGACCAAGGCGACGGATGTTTAAAATGTCGCTCATTTTCTTAATTTGAGTAAACACTTGCTCTAGTTGCAAGCGATCGCGTATATCTATTCCTAAATCAATCAAAGCGGGTTGATCAATAGAAGTTTTCACCTGTGCATGACGCACATTAATTCCCTGGTCACTCAACCGGGATAAAATATCCTTGAGGACCCCCACACGGTCAAGAGCTTCGATTTGCACATTTACCGGGTAAGTCTGGGGACGACTGATATGTTCAACAGCACAGTTCCAACTGACGGGTACTAAGCGCTCAAACTCCACACTTTCGAGATTACTACACCCCTGACGATGGATAGAAATTCCTCTACCCCGTGTGACCACACCAATAATTGCTTCACCGGGAAGGGGAGTACAACAACCAGCTAGATGATATACCAATCCCTCTACGCCAATAATGGGTGAATCACAAGGACGGGTATTCAGGGGAGGGGTATCGCGGACAATTTTTGATGTTGTTGGTATTTCTTTACCGGGAAATAAAGAAACAACGTTAGCAGGTTGTTGTTCTTTAGCTACTTCTCGCCAGCGATTGAGAACTAAGTTGAGGGTAGTTTCACCGTAACCCAGACCTGCTAGTAAATCTTCGACGCTGTGATAATTACACTTTTCGGCCACAGTTTGCATGGCTTGTGATTTGAGCAAGTTATCAAAACCTGTTTTACCTAGTTCCTTTTCCAATAATTCCCGTCCCCGATCCAGATTTTCATCGCGGCGCGATCGCTTGTACCATTGTTTAATGCGATACTTCGCTGCCGAAGTTCTCGCAAAATTCAACCAATCCAAACTAGGATGGCTGTTCTTCTGGGTAATAATTTCTACAATAGCGCCATTTTGCAAAGGAGTTGACAAAGGTACCATGCGGCCATTTACCCTGGCTCCGGCACAGTGGTTACCGACTTCGGTATGAATATGATAAGCAAAATCTATACAGGTTGCACCAGGACTTAAAGGTATAACATCCCCCTTAGGGGTGAAGACATAGACATCATCTCCAAATAAATTATCTTTGACGCTATCAAGATATTCTTGAGCGTCATTGAGATCACTTTGCCATTCCAGCAGATGTCTTAACCAAGTAAACTTTTCATCAGCGCTGGTGAGTTGGCTAGTAGAACCACCTGTTTCCTTGTACTTCCAATGGGCAGCAATCCCATATTCAGCCACATGATGCATTTCCACAGTGCGAATTTGGATTTCCAAAGGGCGGCCAGTCAGCCCAATCACTCCAGTATGCAACGACTGGTAATGGTTAGGCTTGGGCAAGCCGATGTAATCTTTAAATCGAGAGGGAATAGGGCGAAAAGTATCATGAACCACTGCCAAAGCCCGGTAACATTCCTCATTAGTCTGGACAATAATCCGCAGGGCGGCCAAATCATAAATTTCATGAAATTCTTTTTGCTGCCTTTGCATTTTTTGATAAATGCTATAAAGGTGCTTAGGACGACCACTGATATCCTGACATTTAATACCCGCTTGCTGCAAACGCTCCCGCAGTATCTCTGTAGCTTTAGCCAATTTTTCTTCCCGCGCCGTCCGTTTTTCGGAAACATGATCCTGCATTTGCCGAAAGGCTTCCGGTTCCAGGTATTTAAAGGACAAATCTTCAAGTTCCCACTTGATGTGCCACATCCCCAGGCGATTTGCTAAGGGGGCAAAAATATCTCTGGTTTCCTGGGCGGTGCGCAGACGACTAGACTCTGACATATATTGTAAAGTTCGCATATTATGCAAACGGTCTGCCAGTTTCACCACAATTACCCGAATATCCTTAGCCATAGCTACAAACATCCGCCGGAAGTTTTCCGCTTGGCTTTCGGTTTTGCTGTTGAAATTTATTTTAGAAAGCTTGGTGACACCTTCTACTAATTGGCGTACTTCTGCTCCAAAGTGTTTTTCTATGTCTTCACTTGTGACATCTGTATCCTCCACTACATCATGAAGAAATCCAGCTGCTATCATGGCAGCACTGCCACCTAAATCTCGCAGTAATCCGGCTACGGCTACGGGGTGACTAATATATAGTTCTCCCGATTTGCGGTATTGACCCTCATGCAGTTGATAGGCAAATTCAAAGGCCTTACCAATTAAAACTTCATCACTATACTTTTGCTGTTCTTCTGGATCACCCCTATATGCTGATGACTCTCGTAAACATTTGTGAAGCCATTCCGGAAGGGCGAGTGTAGTTGTGGAATTTACAAGTGTGCTGCTCATACAATTAGGGATTAAACGTAATCAGTAGATAAGTGAGAGATGAAGATTATGGGTAGCAGGAAGGGTGGAAAATCCTATCTGCTACAGTTAAGAAGAAAAATGAGGATAATTTTCTAGTTGCCTGTGGTAATTATCCATACAGCAATGATAAATCTATATTATGGCAAAACCTCAAAGCTGGAGTTGAGGCACTGCGGTTTGTCATCAGAAGTTGAGAAAGTTTATTTTAAAAGATAATTTATTGAAACTAATACTATCTTAACTAGCACTGAATGTCTCTAAATCTTGAGAAATATCACAGACTCGCAACTTTACTCGAGCAAATACGCTCTGATACCTGTGTCACCCCAGTCAATCCACCTGAACTGCGAAAGGGTGTGGCTTTGTTGCAGCAGGTGTTTCGCCTGGAGATTGTACCTTTACCTGATGCGGGTTACCGGGTACAGTCATATCAGACTGAGATCAGTAAGCAGTTGCGCTTGTTGGAAATTGATATCATGTTCCTCCAAGGAGCACGGCAAGCATCCACGACTAATGAGAGGCTCAAGTTGATTCGCGATCGCTTGCAGACTCTCATCCAATACTGTGAGGCTATTGTGCAACCACCACCAGAGGCGCAAACATAACAATTCTTTACCTTTTGCTCTACTCCTGACATGATCTCATATTTGTGGGACAATTGACAGTTATTTTTGTAACTATTTCCCCAAACAGGAATTTCAGAGGTCAAAGGTATAGCGGTGAGTGTCAAAAACATCTTCCTAACAGAAATTACATGAGTGAAGCTTTATTGACCATTGAAAATCTCCGTGTGGCTTATCCTCAAAGTAATGAGGAGGTAGTAAATTGGGCGGTTGATGATGTATCTTTCACCTTACAAGCAGGGGAAAGAATGGGTTTGGTGGGTGAGTCGGGGTGTGGTAAATCGACTCTGGGAAGGGCTGCAATGGGGTTGTTACCCCCTGATAGTAACATTCAGGGGCGGGTAAGGTTTCAGGGTAAATCAGTGTTTGATTTAATGGGTGAGGAGTTGCGTAAATTTCGGGGTGAGTCTTTGGCTTTGATTTTTCAAGATCCCATGACACGCCTTGACCCATTGATGACCATTGGTGACCATTGCATGGAAACCCTACAAGCCCATTTACCAAAATTATCACCTAGGGAAGCTAAAGCACAAGCGATCGCCACTTTAGAAAAAGTGAACATTCCTGCAATCCGTTGGTATCAGTACCCTCATGAGTTTAGCGGCGGAATGCGTCAACGGGTAGCCATTGCTTTGGCTTTACTGCTCAATCCCAAGTTGATTATCGCTGATGAACCCACCACTAGTTTAGATGTCACCGTCTCGGCGCAAATCTTACAAGAATTAAGCCGTCTATGCAGTGAAGAAAATATGGCCTTGTTGCTAATTTCTCACGATTTGGCTATGGTGGGGGAGTATTGCCATCGCCTGGGTGTGATGTATCAAGGGAAGATGGTAGAAATGGGGGCGACAGAAACTGTATTGAGACAACCCCAACATGAATACACGCGATCGCTATTACAAGCAGCTTTACATATTCAAAGTATAGATGTAAAACCTATGCCCTCTGTACCAGGAAATGGGGAAGCTTCACCATCACCAATCTTGCAGATTACACAACTAAAGCAGCACTACACTATAGAACCGAATTTTATCCAAAGATTATTGAATAAACCAAGGGAAACAATTAAAGCCGTAGATGAGGTTAACTTAAAACTCTATCCCGGGGAGATTTTCGGTTTAGTTGGGGAATCAGGTTGTGGCAAAAGTACACTGTCCAGGACAATATTACAGCTGATTCGTCCCACCGCGGGGAAAGTGGAATTTTTGGGACAGGATTTAATGAGTTTATCGCCCCAGGAAATCCGGGTTTCACGGCGACAAATGCAGATGATTTTTCAAGACCCCCATGCTTGTCTTAATCCTGTAATGACAGTGGGACAAAGTATAGCTGACCCCTTATTTATCCATCAGCTAGCTGATGCACAAAAAGCAAAATCAGAAGTTTTATGGATGCTGGAAAGGGTGGGATTAACACCAGCAGAAGTTTATTATCAACGTTATCCCTCGGATTTATCCGGGGGACAACAGCAACGAGTCGCCATTGCTCGCGCTCTAATTACCCGTCCCCAACTATTAATCTGTGATGAGCCTGTGAGTATGTTAGATGCTAGTGTACAGTCCCAAGTGCTGGATTTGATGTTAGAATTAAAGGCAGAATTTGAATTAACTTATTTGTTTATTACTCATGATTTGTGGTTGGCACGGTTTTTGTGCGATCGCATTGCCGTTATGCATAATGGTAAAATTGTAGAAATGGGTAGTACAAAGGAAATATTTACCAATCCTCAACATCCCTACACTCAAACCTTACTAGCATCCGCTCCCTTGTTAGCTCGTTCTTAGAGGTTGTTTGATAAGTTTTCACCAGGTAATTTTTATCTTAGGGAACACCGGAACACACCGAACACACCCAACACACCCAACACACAAAAAACAATCAAATCCAGTCACCTTTCCCTTTATAAGGGAAAGGTGAGGGAGGGGTCAAATAATATTCGATACACTAATCATGACTTGACAAACATCCTCTAAAAGTAACCATGACCATCCGCCATGCGAATATCAATGATTTACCCGCAATAGTAGCAATTTATAATGCAGCAATTCCCAGTCGCACAGCAACGGCTGATTTAGAACCAGTTTCTGTGGAAAGTCGCCTAACTTGGTTTCGAGGGCGATGTTTACAAAGACCAATTTGGGTGATAGAAGTAGAAGGGATAGTTGTAGGATGGCTAAGTTTTAAATCATTTTATGGGCGGCCAGCTTATGATTCCACAGCCGAAATTAGTATTTATCTTTACCCTGCTGTGCATAGATGTGGCTTAGGGGGGAAACTCCTAGACCAAGCAGTTAAGGAAAGTCCGAACTTAGGAATAAAAACACTTTTAGGTTTTATTTTCGCCCATAATCAGCCGAGTTTAAACCTGTTTGGTAAATTCGGGTTTAAACAATGGGGATATTTGCCGCAAGTTGCAGAACTTGACGGCATAGAAAGGGATTTAATAATTATGGGACTACGAATTTAAGTAGTTTACCTTTTCTGCAACATCCGGCGCTGGCGAGGTTTATCAGACTGGGGTTTGTGTAGTGGTAGTATATCCGCTTCACTACTTTCGCGGGCTACCCGAATCAGCAAGGCAGCACCTACTAGGCTGGAAATGATAGAATTACCACCATAGCTAAACATGGGTAGGGGTAAGCCTGTGGTGGGTAAGGCACCTGTGGCTACGCCAATATGTAGTAATGATTGTCCGACAATTACAGTTGTAATGCCAATGGCTACTAGTCGGTTGATGATATTCTTGGACTTTAATGCTACGATTAATCCTAGGGTGGCGAATAAACCTAAGAGAAGCAACAGTAAAATACTGCCAAGAAAGCCAAATTCTTCAGCAAAGATCGAGAAAATAAAATCAGTGTCCTGAATAGGTAAATAAAATAGCTTTTGCTGAGAGAGTCCAAACCCCACCCCCGATGTTTGACCAGAACCTATTGCTAGCAGACTTTGTACTAGTTGGTAGCCATCACCTGTAGCATCAGCCCAAGGGTTGAGGAATGACATCACACGGCGGCGCTGGTACTCTTTGATGCTGATACTTATCAGGGCTAATAGTACTCCACCGACTGCTGTACCGGCCAAATACTTGTAACTGACTCCCCCTGCTAAAGCAATGAGCCAAATAGTCATACCACAAAGTGCAGCTGTACTTAAGTTAGGCTGGGCTAGGATACCTAAAAGCACTAGACAAAACACAGCTAACCAACTTAAGCGTATTGACCAACTCAACTTTTCCCACTGTCCAAACAGTCGCGCACTTTGCAGCACTAAGAAGGGTTTAATTAATTCTGATGGTTGTAGGGGAATGGGCCCGATGGCTATCCACCGCGCTGCATCAAAGGCTTTTTTCCCGACTCCTGGTATTAATGTCCCGAAGATTAACAGCAGAAACAGGGCTATAAACCAATGAGAATTTCCCAACATTCTGCGGATGGGAAGATTGACAATGATGTTAAATCCCATCAGGGCAAAGAAAACCCAGGCTAATTGACGCTTAAAATAGTACAGTCCATCTCCCAGACGCATTTCAGCTACGGGATAGGAGGCTGAAAACAGCACGATTAATCCCACAAACAGCCAGATAAATGTGACCCAGCGCAGCAACCTGGCTTCTAAGGCCCAGGTGGAGACAGAATTATCAAAAATGGGAATCAGGAAACGTAGATTCACGATGAGGTAAATTAAAAGTTAGAGTTTGTGAAATTATAGACAAATCTACAAAGTCACTTTACCAGGGGTAAACCTGATTGGAGTTACTCCTAACCCCTCTATCCCGTCTGCAAAAGCGTTCAGGACTGCTTTTCTTAATATGTTGTACGCCCCATTTA
>NZ_JAQMUH010000158.1:0-18741 GCF_028331025.1 Anabaenopsis arnoldii
ATAACCTGTGATTACGCCGGATTTGTACCAACGCCACGCAGTTCTATAACTTATCCCTACGCAGTTCTATAACTTATCCCTACCTTTTTTGCATAATCAGATAGTTTCATTCATTTAATGATCGTACATTCATAATAATATTATACTACAAATATACATAAATGACTATAAAATCATTAAATTATTGTAGACCATGCATCAAGCAATTGATGACCCCTCCACCCACAACTACCCCCCCTATCAGGGAACACAAGAATTTAGGGAGGCGGCGGTTAATTGGATGGAACGAAGGTTTGGGGTGACAGGGTTAAATCCACATACAGAAATTATCTCTTCGATTGGTTCCAAAGAAGCAATACATAACACCTTCTTAGCTTTTGTAGAGGCGGGAGACTATGCCCTGATACCGGATCCTGGTTATCCTGTGTATAAGACTGCCTCAATTTTTGCTGGTGGTGAACCATATAGTATGCCGTTGAAGGTAGAAAACAATTTTTTACCTGACCTAAATATAATTCCTGAAGAAATTGCCCGTAAGGCCAAATTATTGTGGATTAATTATCCCAATAATCCCACAGGAGCCATAGCCAGCCTGGAATTTTTGGGAGAATTGGTTGATTTTTGCAGGCAGTATAATATTTTGCTATGTCATGACCATGCTTACTCAGAAATGGCTTACGATGGCTATAAACCGCCGAGTGTCCTGCAAGTTCCGGGTGCGAAAGATGTCGCCATTGAATTTCACAGTCTGTCTAAATCCTATAATATGATGGGCTGGCGTATTGGTTTTGTGGTTGGGAATGCCACTGGTATTCAAGGACTGAGACAGGTAAAAAGTAATGTTGATTCTGGAGTATTTAAGGCAATTCAAAGAGCCGCGATCGCTGCCTTCTGCACTAGTGATGCAGAACTCTGGGCCTTAATGTCAGGTTACCAAAAGCGTCGTGACATTATTGTACAAGGATTACAGTCTTTAGGCTGGCCGATTGAACCTCCTGAAGCTACACTTTATATCTGGGTACCTGTACCTCTAGGATATTCTTCCCAAGAATTTGTATCTTTATTGCTTGACAGATGTGGCATTATGGTAGCTCCAGGAAATGGTTATGGTGTCATCGGCGAGGGCTTTTTCAGAATAGCCCTGACCATTCCCGATGAACGGATGTATGAAGCCATTCAACGCATGAGAGATGCTGGTATTCGTTACGCTTAATTTCGGGCGGCGAATAGGCATGAGGACGGTAAATTCCTTCCCCTAGTCCTCAATTCCTCGGTATATCTGCTGAATAAATTGATAATATTGCTGTTGAGCACCTGAGTCTAGTTGGCTTTTGGGTTCTTTAGCTAAAATCTGGCTCAAAAAGGTAATGACCTCCGTATCTAGGGCTGGTCGCACCAAATTAAGAGGACAAAGCAAATGTGAACCATCTCGCAGATCAGTAATAATTGGTGGTTCTGGTGCACAGTTAGCTAACAGCAGGGGACGTAACCAGCACAGCTGACGAGCAACCACGACTTGGATAACTTCTGCAAGTAGATTCTTTTCACTATGGTCTAAAGATACAATTTGTCCTGGTTGAAACTCTAGGCTCATATTCGTTAAGTTGACGAAGTGGCGGCTTATTTGATTGTAAAAGCGAGAATGGGCTATCTCAAACCAAGATATTGAACATACCTTAATTTCAGATTATCAGAAATTTCTGGGCAGAGTGGAAAGCGTTCAGCTTCAAAAAAAGGGTGGGAGGTTAATCTTTGAGGTTTGTATCGGGATGTTATAGCATAAGTAAATAAGTATTAAGTCAATGCTATCGACTGACTTAACATCTACTTTGTTGTCAATCATCGAAATTAAAAGCAAACAGCCGTGTCTGTAGAAACCATTGAGAAGCGTTCCACATCCCGCAAGCTTGCCCCTCGGTACCGGGTTTTGCTCCATAATGACGACTACAACTCCATGGAGTATGTAGTACAGACACTATTAACTACAGTACCGAGCTTGACCCAACCCCAAGCAGTAAGCATTATGATGGAAGCCCATACTAACGGTTTGGCTTTAGTCATTACGTGCGCTCAGGAACACGCGGAATTTTATTGCGAAACATTAAAAAGTCATGGTTTAAGTAGCACCATTGAACCGGACGAATAAGACAATATATTGCACTTATTCCTCAAAATCCCATGAAAATCAACCTAATTCGGTTAGCCCACAGTCCTGTTACCATCAGGCTGGGTTATTTTGTTGCAGCCTTATTAGTCCTATGGGGACCCTTCGCCATCCCGATTTACTTGTTAGTTAGTGATCCTAACTTAGTAAGTATATTGACAATCGTGCTGTTATATGCTCAATTTATTTTGCTGTTGCGGCTATGGGGTAAAAATGTCTATCACCAACCCCAGATATTCAGACAATATGGTGGGGAAATCACCCGGACTAATGCAGTGGATTTGCTGAATGGTTTAGCTACTGGTATAGTTGGCATTCTGGTAGTGTTTGGGCTACAAGGTTTTTTAGGTTGGCTGGTATGGCAACAACCGCAGGTTTTCTGGCCGAGAATAATTCTAGAGGGTTTAATTGTCTCTTTAGGTGTGGGGTTTGCGGAAGAGTTATTATTTCGAGGTTGGTTACTGGATGAACTAGAACGGGACTATAGCTTAGGTGTGGCAGTTTGGGTCAATGCTGTCACCTTTGCTGCATTGCACTTTATTAAACCGTGGGAGGCAATTATTCAAACATTACCTCAATTTCCAGCTTTGGTATTGCTGGGGTTAACGCAGGTATGGGCTAAACGCTGGCGTGGGGGAAGATTGGGTTTAGGGATTGGTTTACATGGTGGTTTAGTTTGGGGCTATTACATAATTAATGTGGGCAATTTAATTGAATATACTGGTCAAGTTCCTGATTGGGTGACGGGTGTAAATAATAATCCTCTACAAGGAGTGATGGGGGTGGTGTTCATGGGAATACTGGCGGTGTGGATGCGTTGGCGAGTCCTAGCTTAATACTTTTTTAACAACCTGTGGCGATGACTGTCCCCAGTAAGCAAGTCTGATCTAACTTGACCCCGGTCAAATTTGCCCCTTCCAACTCAGCACAGAGGAGATTGGCGCCGGTGAGGTTCGCCCCGGCTAAATTTGCGCCACGTAGGTCAGCTTCTTCTAAGTCGGCTCCACTTAATAAACTTCCTTGCAAATCAGCACGACTTAAGTCAGCACCTTTGAGATTAGCGCCGGTGAGGTTTGTACCCCGTAAGTCAGCACTGCGTAAGTCAACACCCTGTAGGTTGACATTCATTAAATTAGCACCACTCAAGAAAGCACCAGCCAGGGAGACATCAGCCAGTGTGGCCCCCATTAAGTTGGCTCCGCGTAAATTAGTACCACGCAAGTCGGCACTGGTTAAGTCGGCTTGCATTAAGTTCGCTCCCATGAGGTTCGCTCGCAGGTCAGTTTTTTGCAGGTTTGCGCCCATCAAGTTGGCTCCCTGGAAATGTCCGCCTTCAAGTTTGGAACCGATGAAATTAGTACCGACTAAGTTAGCGCCTGCGAGATTGATCCTGCTCAGGTCAAGTTGGGAGAGTTCCTCATCTTCTAAGTTAGCTCCTGGAACTTGTTTGAGTTTTCCTGATTTAATGGCTTCAATATTCATGGGGATGACTGGTAATTAGGAAGCTCAGAGGTTTTATCAGTGAGGTTGTACTGTACTGGTTTGTTGATACTTATCCCATTGGGAGTCAAGGAGCCATAGGCCGGTGCTGACTTTCAGTGATATCACGGGTAAGTCTAGACCCTGCTGTAAACCCATAACTAATAAAGCTAGAGCATCTACAAGTTTAGGGTCAAAGCGGGTTGATTGTTGTTGTCTGCATGCCTCTAAGGCTTGGGTAAATATTTCTTGGGGAGTGTTTGGGGATGATTTGATGTTGTTGACGCGGCACTGGAAATCGGAGACTAGGGCTAAAATTCTCGATTCTAAGGGAATTTCATCTCCGGCTAAATTTGCTGGTTCCCCTGTACCGTTCCACCATTCGCTTTGGTGGGTGATAATTTGGGCAATGGCCTGGAGTCTGGGCATGGTTCGCAATACCTGGGCTCCTGGTACTAGGGGACAAGTTAAGGGACAATGGGGCGCTTGTTCTTGGTAGCGGGTAGATGTACCGGGAGTGAGAAGGCTTTCCGCTTTTTGTAGTGGGTCTATACGGTGTAAAAAACCTGCTAGTCGCAATCGTTTAATCTGCCATGCGGGTAGTTCTAAAAGCTGCCCCATGATCTCGGCAAGTGCTACCACTTCGGCGCAGGCCATGGGATTTTGGACATCTGCCATATCGATTAATTGCGCCATCCGTAAAAATGCCTGGATTTCATTAGAAACTAGGTTACGTTCTAAGGCCTGTTGACTGGGAGCAGTGCTCAGTGGTTGTGGGTTCTGTCCTGTCTCGAGATAATCTACTACGCGGGAGACAACTGCACTTAAATGTTTTGGCGTAACTGGACTATAATGTATATTTTTTTGACGGTTGATTAGTTTTTCTGCTAGTTCTGGATTGTATTCTTGAATGTGGGCGATCGCCAAGTTGGCTGTTTCTTGCACTAACTCTGGTTCAAATGTCCATAATCCATAGAATTTGCGCTCTCTATCAGAACATGGTCTACCATCTGCCCCATAATCAGACTCTGATAGCTCTTGACAAAGTACCATGGCTGTGTATTCTGCGGACAGGATAATTAAGTGCCACTCCTGGGCTACTGGGTCAAGTGGATTTAATGGCACTAGATCGACATTACTAAGTTGGCTAGTGGGATGTTCTACAAAGCCTGTATCCGGTGTCGCCATAATCACAATTTGCCGGCTACACTGAGCCATATCTGCGTATCTTTCGGCTTCTTGGAGATACCATTTACCTTGTTGAAAGGCTGTAATAACTAAAGGTGAACTATCTTCACTTAAGATGTGGTCTTCTAAAGCATGGCACAGAGAAACTAAAGTATTTTTGTAGTAGACCCCAAGTGCAAGGGGTCTAGTAGTATTGCGGTGTGCTTTTTCCAGCTTTTGTAGTATTGAACCTTCTAACATAGGCTGTCATAATTGGTAAGTAATTCTGAATTTTGATCTGAATTTTGAATTGGGCGTTGCTGAATTAAACTATGAATTTACAGCAGATTGCAGCTTGATGGGTAATATATAATAAATCTTAAAACTCTTGTAGGGTAGACATCCTGCCCGCTGAGGAAATCATCTAAATACAAGTTACCATATTAGAAGGGTTCTATAGAACCCCCCTAGGGACGTTGTGATATTGTGACTACGGCGGCGAGAGGATGTCAAATATCTATGATACACTTAGAGGCTGTTTTTCTTTCTTGTCTATAGGTGCAGAAAGTGCTTCTTCCAAATTGGCACAACCCAATTTTTCCTCTAGGATGTTCATAACTTCGCGCCCGAAGTCATTAGGGTTTTGTTTCCAAGCTTGTAAGCAGACTTCCCCAAAGAAAGAACCAAGGGGTTCAGGATTCCAGAGGAGTTTTTTAGCTGTCCATGGCATCAAGCTCATGGGGTTATATCCTGGTTTAAGGATACCTTCTTTTAAGGCATATTCTTCTAAATGGGTATGGGGTTGGAGTCCAATAAAAAAGATAGCTGGTTCAACTTTATCAGCGCCAAAAATTCGTTCTAGTTCCCGGTGGTAGGCGATGGTTTGGCGGATGGTTTCGGGACGTTCGTCAATGACGTTAAAGGAATAGTTGACGGAAACTAATTCGTTAAAGCCAGCTGCTTTTAAGTCGCGACAGTTTTGTAAGACGGTGCGTAAATTGTAACCCATACGCATTTTGCGAACTAGTTCCTGAGAACCACTGGTAATCCCAATTTCAAAGTAGTTCATCCCGGTTTTGACCATTAAGTCACACAACTGGGGTGTTAAGTTGTCGGCTCTGATGTATGCTGCCCAGTGGATATCTGTCATACCAGAATCGACAATTTTCTGTAATAGTTCTACAGCATCATCAATAAATTTACGTGCCGGGATAAATTGAGCATCAGTAAACCAGAAGTTGCGAATACCGCGATTATATAATTGGCGAATCTCGGTAACTACTTCTGCTGCTGGGTTGATGCGGACTTGTTTACCTTCTACGACGGTGTAAACGCAGTAACAACAATTGTGGGGACAACCGCGCTTGGTTTGTACGCCAATATAAAAGTCTTGTTCTTGCAGGTAATAGTTAAATTCTGGCCAGATACTTTCTATATAGTCGTAGTTACAGGCGGTTTTTTCTAAGGGGGTGGGTTGTTCATGAATTAGGCGTGGTCGTGGTTGAGTTTCTCCCACTACATAGCAACGTTCATCTTGAATTTCTCTACCACTTAAAAGTTTTGCGATGAGTGTTTCACCTTCACCTACGGAAATAATTGTCCCTGGCGGTAAGGTTTTACCCAATTGTTCGTAAAATACACTGACTGCACCACCGCCGACAATGGCACGAGCATCAGGGTGATATTTTTGGGCGCGTGTTAAACCACGTTTGATTAATCCTTGGTTGCGCCACAACTCCACATAGTAAGCGATAAAGATTCGCAAACCGCCTAAAGCTCCACGTAATTTGATCAGGGGATTCTGAGCATAATAAAACTCAAAGGCGTTTTGTAGTGGGTTACCCCCACGTCCACCCACTGGAGCATAAATTTGAATATCACGCCAAGAAAATACTAGGAGTGTGGGTTTAAATTCATCGATACAGGTATCTAGGCTGGATGCGTAATCTAAAGGTGGTACTGTTCCCAAATCAAAGATCCGTTGTTCAATGTTGGGGAATAGTTTGTGAATGTGATCTGAAAGATATACTACCCCAATGGGAAATATGGGGTTACAGGGAAGGCGAACGTAGAGGATGCGATTTTCCATCATGGGTTTTTGGGCTTTCACCTTGCAGTTGTTTATGAAAACGATAGACAGATATGCAGTTGAAAACTGTTTGTTTATTTTAGTTGGCTTTGTAGTTGACAATTGCTACTGCGATGAACAGTGCGGACAATTGTGGGAATAGTTGGATTTGCTCGGAGTCAAAGGACATAAATACATGAATATATTTGATGAGCAAGATTGTTATATATCTTTACCATAACATTGAGTTTGGCTATTCAGGGAGCAAACCGCCCTGTGGGAGTCAGAATCAGTGATCCGAGTCCAGTAAAATTTAAAATCACTCTGGGGGAGTATATTTTTTTTACTAAAGTTATGATAGTTGATTAAGGTTTCATAACTTGAACATATATTTAGATAGAAATAGCGTAGAAAATTTCGGTTGGTAGTCGGAGTTACAGCATCTTGGGATCAGGCAATGTTAGTTTAAATAGTGTAATGTAAAATTGTAGCGTAAAGCTCCTCCGCAGTTATGCCTCAAATATTAGATCCTCTACCACCTGAGCAATCTGAGCATATCCTTTGTTGCTACGTTAATGCTACAAACAAAATCCAGGTGGCTCGCATCTGCAATATTTCTAATTGGTACTTTGAAAGAGTTGTTTTTCCAGGACAGCGCCTTGTGTTTGAAGCTCCATTAGAAGCTCAAATGGAAATTCATACGGGAATGATGGCCAGTGCAATTTTATCTGATACAATTGCGTGCGATCGCTTGGCTATGAGTGAGCCTACTAGTAATGAGTTTCATACAGACTCAATAGATATGGACACCATGAAGACACAACCAACGGTGCAGTCAATTAATAACCAACTTGAAAATACAACAAAACCTTTAACAATTGCTGGCTGAGTCTGGATTAAAAAAACAATTTTATCCAATTTCGGGGTTGCCAAATTCAGCAACCTTTTTGATTGACTCTCCGGGTCCCCATCTGGCTCCATTTCCATTTACAATCAATGTCATGAATTTACCTTCTTTTATTTGGTTGTGGAAAATAGCCGCTTGGTCGATGGGGTTATCGCTGGTAGGGTATCTGCTCCTAGCAGTTACGGGTATTTGGATGTTTCGGGAAAGAACTTTGGCGCATTTCCCCAGGTTCCGCTGGTTCCTGGGGGGACGTAGAGAAGTGCGATCGCTGCATTATACAATTGGTATCACTATGGTTAGTCTAGTGTTACTACTGCTAGCCATTGGCATTATTGGCACTATAGGACACTTTGGCTCATTGGGACACTCATCACACTTGATGGCTGGGTTAATAGTAGTAATATTAGTTTTGCTGTCTGCTTGGAGCGCCACACAAATTAACACTAGGCGTTCTTGGGCTAGACCTTTACATATTGGTGTGAATATTATTCTCTTTGGTGGTTTTATTTGGGTGTCCTTGACCGGTTGGATTGTAGTACAAAAGTATCTACCTTAGAGGCAGTGAGAGAGGCATGATTATATTTTCAAGGTTTATTGTTTTGTTTGGTGGATTGTCAATAAATCATCATAATTAAGAAAATAATTTCATCAAGTCAATTGCTAAAAATACTGATGGTAGCTTGCAATTACAGTTATTGATGATGTATTGTGATTTGTATTACTTTTTGCAAAAAAAATTACTGCTGTAGAGAAATCAAACCACGGTGGTTAATTGCAAAATGTTAATTCATACAAAAAAATAGATTTTCCTGCTATCAATGTATACCAGTGAATCCATCCAGTCTTCTACCAGAGGCAAAATTGGCTCAACCAGCCGTATTTTAGTAGTAGAAGATGAGGAGTTAATCCAAGAGATGCTAGCTTTAGCCTTGGAAGAAGAAGGTTTTAGCGTCATAAGTGCTGCGGATGGGCAATCAGCTGTAGAGTATTTCCAAAGTTGTGAAGCCAAGTCAGGGGAACCCGCTTTTGACTTAATAATTCTTGATGTCATGCTTCCTTATGTTAATGGTCTAGATATATGTCGGTTGCTGCGTCATCAAGGAAACCCAGTACCAATCTTGATTCTCAGTGCTAAAGGTAGCGAAACTGACCGGGTTTTGGGCTTAGAAGTAGGAGCGGATGATTACCTGACTAAACCCTTTAGTATGAGGGAATTAGTGGCTCGCTGTCGGGCTTTACTCCGTCGCCAACGCTTAATTACCTCGCCACAAATACAAGTATTAACACACAAGACTGTGAGTTTAAATCCCCAAGAATGTCGTGTGCTTGTCCGTGGTCAAGAGGTGAATTTATCTCCTAAAGAGTTTCGCTTGCTGGAACTGTTTATGAATTATCCTCGCCGTGTCTGGTCTCGTGAGCAATTGCTAGATCAGATTTGGGGTCCTGAATTTGTGGGTGACAGTAAAACTGTGGATGTTCATATCCGCTGGTTGCGGGAAAAACTAGAAGATGACCCTAGTCATCCAGAATACATTGTGACTGTCAGAGGCTTTGGCTACCGTTTTGGTTGAAAACTCCTACCGAAGATGCAAGTACTTGTTAATTTAGGGTTTTGAGCATTTTTCTGATATCTGTGGAGATAGTTGTTAGTTTTTATTAATGATCAAGTAACTAACAACTTATAGTCTCATGCTCTTATTGGGATTTTTTCTGGGTTTAGCGGTAGGTACTGGGTTGTGGATTTGGCAACAGGTTCAACTAAAACGCTACTTAAGGGGACTAATAGAACCCTCAAGCTCTGCTCATTCTCAGGTGGTGCTGGGACTAATACCTCCTTTGCATCGCAAAATAACCACCATCAAGCAGCAGCAGCAAAATTTGCAGCAGTCCCTAAAAACCTACCAAGACTTGCTGGATTTTGCTCCCATAGGATATTTGCAGGTAGATGAAGAAAATCAATTGCTGTGGTGCAATCAGCAAGCGCGACAAATATTATATCTACAAACATGGCAACCTGGACAGGTGCGGCTGTTACTAGAGTTGGTGCGGTCTTATGAACTTGACCATTTAGTGGAAAAAACTCGCGATCGCCAAGCATTACAGGTAAAAGAGTGGATATTTCACCCCTCTTCTGATTGCGCTTTTCGCGGTACTAGCGGTACTAAAAGTAATGGGGTATCAGGGGTATCGAGGATAAAACCCCTGGCGTTGCGCGCTTCCAGTTTACCACTACCCAATGGACAGGTGGGGGTATTTCTGGAAAATCGCCAACCTGTACTAGATATGAATCAGGAACGCGATCGCTCTTTTTCTGACCTAGCTCACGAACTCAGAACCCCCTTGACTTCCATTCGTTTGGTGGTGGAAACTTTACAAAACCGCTTAGACCCTCCCTTGAATCGTTGGGTTGATCGGCTAATGCAAGAGGTAGATCGGCTGATTAACTTAGTGCAAAGCTGGTTAGAACTGACTCAAATGGAAGCCAACCCCGCTATGCAATTGCATTTGGAAGTTGTGGAATTGCGATCGCTGATCATATCTGTGTGGGAAAGCTTAGAACCATTAACCCAAAAGCAACACCTGTCTATATCCTACTGCGGCCCAGAAAATCTGTGGATCAAAGCCGACCCTGGGCGTATTTATCAGGTTTTTCTCAACTTGCTGGACAACAGCATTAAATATAGTCTTCCTGGTAGCACTATTCAAATTCAAGCCCAAATCCTATCAATACCAGACACTGACAGTCGCCTAGTTCCTATTTTGGAAATAAATCTCATTGATTCCGGACTGGGTTTTTCCGAAGCAGATTTACCACATATATTTGAGCGATTTTACCGGGGAGATAAAGCTCGGACTCATTCCTCACTACCAGAAAATAATTCTCTGGGTGCAATTGTGGGTAATGGTTTAGGTTTAGCTATTGTGCGACAAATTATTGTCGCCCATGGCGGTTCTATTAAAGCGATGAATCATCCAGAAACCGGTGGAGCTTGGTTAAAACTTCAACTTCCTGAAGTTATGGCAAACTACCCAAGCCAAGACTATAGTTAAGAATATCTTCACTTTTGAGATTAATCAGTGTGCAAGCTGCCTTGTATGATCGCAACTCTCAACCGCAAAATCCCCAATTAGCACGTGCCATCAGGCGCTTGGAACGGGATATATTACGCATGGGAGCTTTGGTAGAACAATCCTTCCGCCTCAGCCACCAAGCCCTATTTTCCCGAGATTTAACAGCATCTCGGGAACTCCCCCGATTAGATAAAAAAATTGATCGCTTTTATAGACAAATAGAATCAGATTGTACGACAATTATCACACTCCAAGCACCTACAGATCAAAACTTACGCTGTTTAAGTGCCTTTATGCAGTTAGTGCGAGACTTAGAACGTATTGGGGATTATGCCGAGGATTTAGCTAACATTGCCGTAAAAATTTTTCCTTACCCACCACATAGCTCTTTGCCAGAGATTGAGGAGATGTCTCACCACGCACAAGCCATGCTAGCAAGTAGCTTAAAAGCCTTAGCTGATTTGGATGAAGTTGGGGGACGAGATTTAAAGCGCTTAGATGATACTGTAGATCATGCTTATGATCGAGTTTATCAAACTTTAGCCCAGCAAAGAGATGTACCGGGGGTAGTGGAGCCGATTGTACTCCTGGCGCTGGCAATTCGTTGTTTAGAACGGATGGCAGACCATGCTACTAACATTGGTCGCCGGGTAGCATACATTGTTACGGGACAAAGTTGTTAGGGGGTGATTGTTCCCTTCCACTGCGCTTACGGAAACATATTGATTTGGGTGGTTGAGCGAAGTCGAAACCACGATACCCACAATACCCTTAACTTTTGTTAAGTAACATACAATTTACCAAAATATTACCTTTTCTTAAACTTACTTAATTAGGCTAACTCTAGTTGCCCCAATATTAAGTACTTACATCATGTATCCCACCAGTCTGACCCCAAAGTTATCTGATGTATCTCATGACTCTATCCCCGGTGGAAAATTACCACAAAGATTATTTACTCGCCGCGAATTAATTCCCCCTGACAAGGATGTTCTGTGGCGTATTGATCGCGGCGCAGTTCGTACCTTAACCTGGAACGAAGATGGCATATTTATTGCTCTGGGTTATTGGGGAACTGGTGATCTGGTGGGACATTCTTTAACTAAAATCCAACCCTACCAAATTGAATGTTTGACAAGCGTAGAAGTTAGTATTGTACCCCCGGAGCTTTGGCACCAGTATACTGGTGCTTTCCTATCACACATTCAAGATTCAGAGGAAATATTAAGTATTGTACATCTCAAACCGATGTCCTTACGTTTGGGAAGGTTCCTACTGTGGTTAAGTCAAAAATTTGGGCGCGATGTAGAACAGGGGAGATTAATTGACCTAAATATTACCCACCAGGAAATATCAGAAGTCTTAAATACTACTCGTGTGACTATAACCCGGACTCTACAGGAATTTGAGGAACAAGAACTACTCCTACGCTACAAGCGGCGAATTATTCTTCTATCACAAAATAATCAGATAAAAAATAGAGTATCAAAAAAAATGATCATGGGCTTGTGTTAATTATAAAAATTTTGGTATATTCAAAACTGAAGCTATGAAAAGATCAGCAGAAAAAGCCTAAAGCTTTGCTGTTATCTCAACTTATTTGGTGTGAGTGAAACTTAAGAACATGACAAAACTACTTTGGAACGCCCTCAAAGTTAGCCCAGCAATTGCGGCTCTATTCTTTGCTAATACAGCCCTGGCTGGTGAACTAAATCAAAAAACAACCGTTGCTCAATTGTCCCAAGAGGCTAACAGCATCGGTCAGGTAACATCTGTTTCTCAATTTTCTGATGTCCGCCCCACAGACTGGGCATACCGCGCATTACAATCTTTAGTAGAGCGCTACGGTTGTATCTCCGGTTTTCCCGACAATACTTTCCGCGGTAACCGCACCTTAACTCGTTTTGAATTTGCAGCGGCTTTAAACGCTTGTTTAGACAGAGTTAACGAACTAATCGCCACTGCAACCGCTGATGTCATTACAAGACAAGATTTAGCTTCATTACAGCGGTTACAAGAAGAATTTTCTGCTGAATTGGCAACCCTGCGCGGTCGTGTAGATGCTCTGGAAGCTCGCACTGCTGAGTTAGAAGCTAATCAGTTTTCTACCACCACCAAGTTATCTGGGGAAGCTATTTTTGGCTTGTATCAGGCTTTTGGTGAGAAGCAAGCGGATAGGGACACAAACCCTGATAACAATCCCGATCTACAAAGCAATACCGCTTTTGCTAACAGAGTACGCTTAACTCTCAATACTAGCTTTACTGGTAAGGATAGGTTGCAAACTCGGTTGAATTACGGGAACTTTGTAAGACCCACCACAGGGACTAACATGACCCGTCTTGGTTTTGAGGCTAGTGATGATCTTAACATCGATAAAGTTAACTACACCTTCAACCTGAGTGACTCCGTACGAGTCAAAATCGATGCGGTGGGTGCTGACTTAGATGATAACGTCCCTAACTTCCATCCTGACTTTGCTAGTTCTGGTGGCGGTGCTATTTCTCGTTACGGTCGTTTCAGCCCCATTTACCGCACAGGTGGTGGTAGTGCTTTAACTGTCAACTTGAATCCCAGTGGTCCTTTAACTTTAAGCGCCGCTTATGTAGCATCCAATGCTAACAACCCTAACGAGAAAAATGGTATTTTCGATGGTGGTAGTACAATCTTCGGTCAAGTGGCTTTCAGACCCAGCAATGCTTTAAATGTTGGTTTTAGCTACGCACGTGCTTATCAAAATAGTGAGTCTGGTGTAAACCTTTTTGGTAGTACAGGAAGTAGGATAGCTAACAACCCATTTGGTGATGTTGCAACTTCTGCTGACCACTATGGTTTCCAAGCTAGTTTAAAACCTAGCTCGTCACTGACCCTAGGCGGTTGGGCTGGTTTCAGCAATGCTAAATCTGAAGTTAGCAATGCTGACGCGGATATGTTCTACTGGACTAGCAGTTTAGCTGTTAAAGACTTTGGTAGAGAAGGTAACGTATTGGGTCTGATCTTTGGTCAACCCCCCAAGATTACAGGTGGTTCTTCAGCAACAGGTACTTCTCTAGAGGAGTCCGACACCTCCTATCATTTAGAAGGTCTCTACAAAATGCGCTTCAGCGACAACATTACCGTCACTCCCGGCGTATTGGTTATTCTCAACCCTGAAAACAACGATAATAACGAAACTATCTATGTAGGTACACTGCGTACCACCTTCAGATTCTAAAGCTGTTGTGAGCAGTTAATTAAAAAGCCCGCCTTGGTGCGGGTTTTTTGGTTTTCGCTTATACTGCGCATTTTATCTGGGTGAGGTAGACAAGGGAGGGCACCGATGCCCACCCCACAAGATTTATGATATTAAGATGTGTACTTTATTTACTTGAATAGTGCTGTATATCCGCAGGAGGTCGATCGCTACTCCAACCCCACCACACATAACTACACTGACAATGGTAAAATTCTTGCCATTTGCGACGGTGGTCTGGTGTGATGACAGGCGATCGCCTATTAATCCAAACTTTTACCGCTTCGAGGCTACTAGCGTGACAACTAGGACAGCAGAACTGGTGAGCATGAACCGCTTGATTTGTCCATTCAGGGGCGATGGGAGCAAAAGCATCCATTTAATTGGTAGTTGGTAATTCAGAAGGTTAAGCTGGTTAACTATTCTTTAAGTACAACAGTCATAATCATAGAATACACTAATATCACCTCAGTCACCTAATAGAGTATTTTGGTAACCAGAGCAGAGACTGTGAACAACTGTAATTATGTCATCAACAATTATTGTTATGGAGTCAAAGGCTGAGATTCGCCGGTTACTAAATGTCATACCTGCTTCTAGTCGGATGACAGTAAAAATTGTCAGCAAGCCCAAGCAGCCCAAGGTAATTGATGCTACTTTTCCTCTACCTTGGACACGGGAGCGAGTCATATCTATCAATTTTAATTTCTGGTCTTCCTTACCGGAACCCCAACGGGATTTATTAATATTGCAGAAGGTAAGCTGGTTAACACAGGTGAAGTGGTTTCAACCCCAGATTTATCAAGGTGTGGCGATCGCTGGTTTGGTAGCGGGAGTGATGGAGTCAGCACAGGGGGATGTTCTGGGTGTGGGAGTTGCTACGGGATTAAGCGCCATGGCGCTGCTGCGGATTTGGCGGGGTAACAAATCTTCGGAATTAGACTTAAACGCCGATTTAGCAGCTATAGCGATCGCTCAACGTCGGGGTTACTCAGAAACTCAAGCAGCGGAGCATTTATTATCTGCCATTGAGGCGATCGCTGGTATGCAAAAAAATGGTAGTTTAGATTTTAATGAGTTAATTCGTTGTCAAAATTTACGGGCGATCGGTAATTTATCACAGTGATAGACCTGATATTCATATCCGGTCACTCCCGGTAAGTTCTGAAAATCAAGTGAACATTGTTGTTGTACTGTCTCCCCTATAGGAGCATGAAAATTAACTAACCATAAATCAAAGGGGCGGGGTAATTGTTTAACAGTTGTGCCTAAGGCTATAGTAGAGGTATTAGGGTCCTGGTCTTGATGGGCTAGGATAAATTGGGTATTAGTCTGTGAACCTGAGAATTTTAATTCCCTGGCTATACTGATCATCTCTCCGGTTTGTACTAAAGTTTTATGGGTTGTGGCTATCAACACTGGTTGTGAAGAATTTTCTTCAATCACGGGAACCAATAAATCAGGGCGGTAATATTTGCGATAACCCAGATTAAAGGTAACTGTAATGGCGCTAAGTAATCCCATCACCCAAATCAGGATGACAGCTTGTTTACCGGTGATACCCCATTGACCAATGTTGGGATTTTGATAACAACTTGCTAGAGTCGCACCCAGGAGGATCATCACAGCGGGAAAGTAAACAAAACTATAACGAGCGCCCCGTGTGATATCTATACCCAGGAAGTAAGTAAAGCAGAAAAATAAAGCGATCGCTCCTAATATCACCCCAGCAAACACCTGAGTGATGAAACTAGTTTCAGGGTTTTGTAGTTGTACTTTAAGACCAGCAATTAAAATAGGTATTGCCCAAATAAAGAAAATTAACATTACCAACCCGGAGAGAATGATCACCGTTAACTGTGGTGCTTCCACCGGGAGGAGGGAAATCATGGTAATCCAGGTGGCTAAAGCTTGGAAAATAGGGCTAATCCAACTTAGTCCCACCCGTTCACCTTGAATCCACTCTGTTAAAGCACCAATATGACGATTTTGCAACCAGGTAGGTAACCAAACTAACCCAGCTACAGCAGTACCAGCTGCAATCAAATATAGTCGCCGCCAACTGGGAGAGAATAACACCCAATTTTTTGCCTGTGTTTGTTGTTTCCCCGCTACAAAAATCAACACTAAAGCAATGGCGCTCAGAGTGAGAACAAAAAAGTAATGAGTAGCAATACCCAAGGCGTTAATACTTACCCAAGCAACAATTAACCACATGGGTAATAAGGTTTGGTTTTGCAAGTGATTGATAGCAATCACTAAGCAAGCTAAGGAACCCATCACCCAGAGGATAGCCAAACTATAATGACGTGCTTCCTGTGCTAAATAAATACCGTATGGTGAAACTGCGATCATGGCCGCCGATAATTGTCCCACTAATGCAGAACGAAAAGCTAACTTACCCAAAACATAAGCACAGGGAATAGAAACTGCACCCAGTAAAGCGGGAAATGAGCGCGCAGCAAACAATGATACTATACCTTCTTGATGGGGAAATAGTTTCATCCACAGATGAACCATTACAAAATATATAGGTGGATGGCTATCTTCTGTGAGGAGATGATGAATTACATCCCCCACACCAGCGGCGGGATTTATTTGTAATGGCTGTAATAATATATCAGAGGCGATCGCTTGATCTAAGGGTATTGGTAAAAAACTATTTCCCAAGCTAAACACCAAAGTAGCAATTTCATCAATCCAAGGTGGTTTAGCTGTTAAGTTGGTGAACCGTAAAGCCACACCTATTATGAACCATATCAGCAACAGTAAAGGATGAAACCAGGGAGCGGAAACGGTAGAGCGCCAATTTTTATTGAAATACATATACTTGTAGAATTTTGGCTGGCTGAAATTAAAAAAATGATGTACTAATATCTACTGAATTTATCTATTGTTTGACCTCGGATATTTTACGATAAATTTGTGTGGTTTCCATGTTCCTTAAGAGGGTATAATCTGTTTTGAGTGTTTTTTCCAGTAAGGCGATCGCTTCTGGATGACTTTGTAAATACCAAACATTTTCCTTTTTGACAATAAACTCAGGTTTTTGTGCCAACACTTCCAGTAATGCTTGATTAGTATTAGCAGTTGGACCTTGGAGAACACGTAGTAAATATTCTTTGGATATATTTGATGGATGGGTGACTATTTTTGTAGGCGGTTTCAGGTTCAGGAGCCAATAAACCAGATGATGATCCATCATATATGCTGTAATATCACTTCCTCCCTGTTCAGCTAAATATTTAGCTAAATCATATTCTTTACCGTATAAGATTGATTGTTGTGTCACCAGACGCACCCCTATAGTTTTGTATTCATTCAAACTGGGTGTAACCGTGAGCATCAAGGTGACTATGAGTATGAAATAACCTGCTTTTAAGTTTAAATCCAAGATTTTCATCAACCAAGATGCTAATACCAGAGCAAAAAAAGGAGCCAGTTGAATCATATAATGACTATGTGCCGCACCACTATTTAAAATCGACCATTCAGTACCAAAAAAGTATATCAATAAGTATATAAATTTATTTCGTTGCTGTGAATATTTTTTCTGTTGTTTAATAATTAAAATAATCTGATAACAACCTATTAAAAATATAATCCCCCAAATATCATAAATTTGCTTAAATATAATTTGCCAGAATGGTATTTGAGAATGTGAGTAAGCTAAGGAAGCATCAATTACCGCAGCCTTAAATAGGGCAAAATTGTTGGTCGCTATGTATGGTAAAAACAAAACTATGAATGGAATTAAACAACCAATTCCATAGGCAAATATGGATAATAAACATTTATAATGTAAATTAAAATTATTAATGCTTCTAGCTGCAATATATAAACCTAAAATTAATGCTACATAAGCTAAATTTAGGCGAATCATACAAGCGGTTCCCATCAGCAAACCAACAATGAAAAATTTTAGATTACTTAATTTAAGCTCTTTCAAGAGCAGGGCTAATGAACCGAGTAAAGGTACAATAGCTATATGCTCGGTCATCGTAGATTTACCATCCATCAACGGACCAGTTAAAATAACAAAGATAATAGCAGCTAATAAACTCAATTTTCGTCCCCACACACAGCGACAAATATAGTAAGTCAGAATGGCTGATATGATTACGCATATTGTCCCAAATAGGCGAATAGATATTATAGATTTACCAAAAGCTAAAATAGGTAAAGCATAGCTAAAGAATGCAAGTGGTGGCTTTAAATCCCATATTTCTACATATGGTAAGTTACCATTTAAAATGGACTGACCCATTAAAATAAATGTACTTTCATCCCAATTGAATGTAGAACGGAAGAAAAATGGTAAGCGGAAGAACAGAGTAAATAGAGTTATAATACACAGATGCCAATATCTCATGATGGGTATTTTATGATTTATCCAAGTCGTAAAAGGGTTAATTCTGTAGGCAGATATTTACTGATTTAACCATAGTTCCTCTCTTCAATAACTCGGATATGGTCACAAATTTATATCCCTGGGGAGTGTAAGTACTCAAAATTCTGGCTCTACCGTACTTGTTATGCTAATTTAACAACTGGTTCGAGGGAACAGGGAACAGGGAACAGGGAACAGAGATTAAGAAGGAATATTCAGGCATTTTCTTCAATAACCAACATTATTTCCCTTATACGGTAAG
>NZ_JAQMUH010000159.1:0-21901 GCF_028331025.1 Anabaenopsis arnoldii
AAAGTAGGTAAGGTCACGGGCAGAACACCCGTTTATAGGCTCTATGTGGAAGTACAGTAATGTATGTAGCAAAGGAGTACTAATAGACCGAGGGCTTGACCTCATCACTCTGGTTTTCGCGTTACTTGCAGTCTTCAGGGTCTCTGACCCACCACTCTTTCCTGGTGTCTATGGCGCGGTGGAACCACACTGATCCCTTCCCGAACTCAGAGGTGAAACGCTGCAGCGGCCACGATAGTTGAGGGGTAGCCCTCCGCAAAAATAGCTCGATGCCAGGTTTAATATTCAATACAAAAGCCTCCTCTCTTGGTTTATTGAGATGGGGTTTTTGTTTTGGCGATTTTATATTATTAAAATGGGTGACTATTGATTGACAATCAGTTACCCATTTATTCAGAAGTGTTGAATTTTAAGAAAGAGGTGATAAAAATAGCCCAAAATATGGTAAATTTTGGGCGAAGGATTAAAATCAATTAAACCAACGAGATCAAACGGTGTAATATTTCAGAAATACCGATTTCAATAATTTTTGTCAAAACCCATGGTATAGCACTTTCAATCCATGATTTAAACGCGGTTTCACTGGCACGCACAGATTTTTTTTCCGCATCAGAAAGTAGACGATAACGCCTAATAATTTCTTTCTCTTCATCTGATAATTCCATTCTTTACTCCTGTTTAAACTGCTTTATCAAAGTTTTTAGAATAAGCCTTTTAGCCAACTCCATAAATCGTTAGCATAGCCTTTAATTTTATCCCATACCCACGAAACAGAAGTTTTTATCCAATTAATAAAGGCCTCTTCACTGGCTCTAACTGCTTTCTTTTCAGATTTAGTAAGTACTCGAAAGCTTCGAAGAATTTCTTTTTCTTCTGGGGTTAAATCATCTTCTTCTGGGGTTAAATCATCTTCTTCTGGGGTTAAATCATCTTCTTCTGGGGTTAAATCATCTTCTTCTGAGGTTAAATCATTAGGAGCCATTTGTTAACATCCGCCTGTGTAAGTGAAGTAAACATCATGTAACCAAGCAAAAAAGTCACCATTTTCAACATATAAACCTAGCTTGAACTTGAAGTTAAACAACAATTGAGACAAATCCCATAATTGCTTAACCTTTTAATTGCTGTCTCAAGAAATCTTGTAGAGATGGATCTGCTAGTGCAATGGGATCAGCAGGATTGATAGTAAATTTCCAGCCGACATTACCGGATGCTTTAATAATTGCTGTTAGAAGATTATAGAGTCTGTATCGTTTTTCTGCTGAGTAATATTCAACCTGTTCAACTTCAATAGATAGGGCAGAACTTAGCTTTTCCTGGATATCTTGACAACGACGATTGATATTATCTTCCTGTTCAGGAGATGGAAAATTAAATCTGGTGTTCCATGTACCTGGACCTATTTTATCTACTTGATTTAATCCCACTACTAGACGACCTTTTAAATTACCCATCACATTTTGTACAATGTCTCTGAGTATTTTTTCATCTTCTGTTAATGCTTTTAAGTTGCCTTGAATAACATAGAGAACAACGTCTGCTTCTGGTAAAGTTCGCTGGTAAATTTCAGTGTATTCTTTATCTAGTTCTATATCTTCCCCCAGTCCTGGCATATCAATAACTTCTAATTTTCCTCCTTGGGGTAATTCAATTATTTTTTTACTTGCTTCTGTTGTTCCATGTGTGGTGTGACTGACTTTTTCTTGTAACCCAAATAAGGCGTTAATGGTGGTACTTTTACCAACACCCGTTTTACCGATAATGGCTACTTTGGGAGGTTTGGCTATTTCTTTTTGTACTGAACTCTCAAAAAATCTAAATTCTTCACCACCTAAAAGTTTACGTAAATTATCTACAATTTCTTGTATTTTTGGTGAAAGTTCCATTTTTTTAACTCCTTTAATTCAAGTTGTTATTTGTATTGACTAGATAATTAAATTTGTTGATGCTATTAACAAGGTTATCCAACCCATAATTATTAACAACAGAACAGGGGATTATATGTTCTATTTGAATGGGTAGATAAGGAGAAAATCTTTGATAAACAATGTTTATTTTCTCTGGGATTAAAGCTAATTGTTCCGGTGATGGTTGATTTTTTTCGCTGTCCCAATTTTCAGGATGTACTCGATCAATCTGATTCAAAACTATGACATAATGAGCTTTGGGAATCTTTTGTTTATTATCGGTTAGTTTGAGGATTGCTTTTTGATCTTCTGCAAATGCACGGGTATCAGCTTGAACCACCCATATAATTACATCTGCTTGATGGAAGGTTTGATAAATTTCCTCAAAATGCTGCTCATCTGCACATTCACTTTCACCAACACCGGGAGTGTCGCAAATTTGCCAGGTAAAATCTTTGCATTGAGGAATTTTTAGTAACATCTTACCCTGGTATTTACTGACGGTTTGAGTACAAGCAACAGCATAATCTGTACGCCAATTTACTCCAAATAAAGCATTAGACAAGCTTGTTTTTCCTGTACCTGTTTGACCAAATTTAGCTATGGTGACAGTATTAACCTCTATATTTAGAGGGGTTTTGATGGTTTTTGGTTCATTGCTCAATTCAGACATTTTGATTAATTTTTAGTTACTCTACTAAGTGGCTAGAAGTATAATCGGATTCTTTAAGTAATACTAAAGAATAATAATACTAAGTTTATTTGGCCACTTAATTACCATCTATAAAACAATTTATAAGCATCTGTCTATTGGAAAAAATAGGATTTGATTGGGAGATTTTCTATAAATTCTTATGTATAAGTTAGGAAAATATAGGTAAAATTAGGTTCTGTTGTTGCTATAATTACTGAAACCCTTACTATGTATACATTTTATGACTGTAGATGAAGTTGTAAAATTTGTTGATCAGATGGTTTTCGAGAAGACGGGAAAACATCTAGATGATATACAAATAGCTGTTGTTGAAGGTACATGGAATAGGAAATCTTATGATGATATGGCTCACAAATATAATTTAACTACTAATCATATAGCAGATATAGGATCTAAATTATGGCAACTTTTATCTGATATCTTAAATCAAGATATAAAAAAATCTAATTTTTCTTCTACAATAGAAAGGATATATATTCAATCATTCCAAAATCCAAATATTTGTATTGGTAATAGTCATTGTTTTAATTTTAGTTCTCAACTTTTAAATAATCCAAGTCAACCAGAAAAAACAGGTAATATAAATAGTAAATATAAATTATCTGCTTATGATTTAACTTTTGCTCCTGAAATTATCAATTTTTATCGGCGAGAAAAAGAATTAGAAAAACTATCTGATTGGATATTTAACCAAAATACTCGGTTAATTTCTGTATTAGGATTATATGGTGTTGGTAAAACGACTTTAGTTAAAAGATTCGTAGATTTAAACCTCAATAATTTTCCCGTTGTTATTTGGAGAAGTTTAAAATATCCTCAGTCTTTAGATTTACTGGTCAGTGATATTTTGAATGTTTGTCAACAACAACCTGAAGAAACTTTAGATAAACAATTAAAACAATTATTTTCTATTCTTTGTAATCATAAATGTTTAATTGTTATTGATGATTTTCAAAATATATTTATTCCTGGTAAATTTGCTGGACAATACAAATCTGAATATCAAGATTATCAGAATTTTTTGACCATGATTACTGAATTTAAACATCAAAGTCATGTAATTGTTATTAGTCAAGAACAATGTCCAGAAATGAAATGTTTAGAACAGGAATTTTATCCGATTAAGTGTTTACAACTATCTGGATTGTATGATGTTGATATTTTAGGAAATACAGATTTACAATATCAGGAATCATGGTTTAAATTAATTAATTTATATGCTGGTAATTTCAATGATTTAAAAAGTGTGATTGGCTTAATCCATAATAATTATGATGGTGATGTTTGTGAATTTTTATCTGATGATACTTTGCTGATCACTAATCAAATGCAATCTCGATTTCAGGCAATATATAACCGTTTATCAACACAAGAAAAAGACATAGTGTTGAGTTTGATTAACTTTGGTATTCCTGTTTCTAGAGAAGATTTAAAACTGCATTTAAGTTTATCTGTTATTGATTTTAATAATGCTTTACAGTCTTTGCAACAAAGGTATTTAGTTACGAAAATCAAAAATGAGAAAATATTGTTTCAATTGTATCCTGTTTTTAGAGGATATTTGTCAAGTCAAGAAAAGCTCAAGTAACGATATTCTGTCAGTAGATAAAAAGGCGACAGAGTTACTTGAGCCATGTCTAAATCATACCCAACAGACTTAAGCGATGAACAGTGAGAATTGTTATCGGTGCTGATACCCATAACTTTTATTCACTGTATCGCCTTGGTGTATAAACCGAGATAGTCCCATCCCGGCGGTGAATTGTCCGGGTTTGGCTGGAACCAATTAAAATCACAGTCCGCATATCCGCTGCATCTGGTGTTAACTCTTGTAGTTGAATAACTTTGACACCTTCCCCTGGTCTGCCGAGATTTCTAGCTAATACTACTGGTGTATCTGGTGTTCTATATTGCTGTAAAATCTCTCTGGCTGCTGTTAGTTGCCAAGTGCGATCTTTGGACACAGGGTTATAAAAGGCTATGACAAAATCTGCTTGAGCAGCCGCAGCAATGCGTTGTTGAATAATTGACCAGGGTTTTAAAATATCAGATAGTGAAATGGCGCAGAAGTCATGTCCCAATGGTGCGCCAATAGCCGCCGCTGCGGCTTGCATGGCGGAAATACCCGGTGCAACATGAATATCAATACTTTCCCATTCCGGTTTGGGGTTTTTATCGCACACCTCAAATACCGCCGCAGCCATTGCATAGATACCAGGGTCACCAGAGGAAACTACAGCGACATATCGCCCTGTTGCTGCCAAATCCAGCGCCATTGTCGCCCGGTCGATTTCTTCCCGGTTGTCTGACTCATGGAGTTGTTTACCCTCAGCCAGAGAGCCAATTAAGTTGATATATGTTTTATAACCCACTAAGTCAGTGGCAGATTTAAGTATTTCTCTCACCTCTGGAGACATCCACTGAGAACCACCCGGACCAGTACCAATAATCGCTAACCGCCCTCTGGCTTGACCGATGGTGCTGGTATCAATAGGGGCTGGAGCAATGGCAATTCTGAGGTGAGGACATGGGGAGGATAATCCAGAGGAGCCAGTTACCATAAGAGCCATGGCTTGGGCAGGGCTATAACCTTGTGAGATGAATTTTTCTAACTGATTTGAGGTAAAAAAGCGAATAGGTACTTTAAAGGCGTTAGCAATGGCTTCTGTGGCTGGATTTGCAGCCAAGGTAATATCTGCAAAAATACCCCCTAGTGATGCTGGGTCTAGGGCTGCATCTGCTAACAGCTGTTGTATTAAGCCTAGATCAACAATATCACTGATGGTAACTGCTATAGTTGCTGGGTGATAAACAAGGCGGTCGGGTGCGGGGGTGACTAAGCTTTCTGTAACCTGGATGGTCAAATTACCATCTGGGTCTATGGGTAATTGACTATTACTCAACCAAGGGGCTGTACCTTCTAGCTTAACTTGCGCCCCGGCTAATAAATCTGAGATAAATTTCTTAGCGTCATCTGGGTTAGCTAAATGATACCCTGGTGGGGGAGATAATAAAGCGGTGCGGAAACGAAGATCACCTGTGGTGGTAATTGCTGGTTTCACATCCAGGACTTCCGCAATGCGTCGCGCTAAATCATTCACCCCATTGAGTCCACCCAACAGGGGAACCACCGCACTCCCATCTTCAGCTACTGCTAATACTGGGGGTTCCTGTTTTTTATCAGAAAGCATGGGCGCTATGGTTCTAATGAGAATACCAGCTGCACAAATCCCAATTAAGGGTGTTCCCTGTGCGAATAATTCCCGTAATGTTTCACCAAAATTCGTGAATGTAATATCAACCTTAGATGTGCGACCTGCCAAACCGTATAATGTCCCACCCTGTAGTATGCTGATGATTTGGCGGGCTAGTGGGACGCTGTTTTGACTAAGTACCACAATGGCAGGTGCAATCTTGATCATTATTTAATTTAATTAGATGTTTTATATTAAACCACAGATGGAAACAGATAATTGGGCGCTAACAGTCTAATATTTCTTGAATAACACTTTTTAAATCTCTGTCAGTCGGGGGTTTGGCAAACTGCTCATGACTATAAATTTAAACTAGCCTAATGCTACAAGTACTTTCATTAACTAAATACATTAACCTAATTTGTCCAGATGATCCCTGAGAAACTCGCATTTCCAATTTATAAGATGACCTATAGCTAGGTAGTTTGATTTTTTGATTGTTGCACTAGTGCTTTTAGCTCCTCAATAGTCAATGGTATCAAACGACGGTGAATCATTGCATGGCAGTTGGGACAGACAGGGCGTAAATCTTTGATGGGATCAACTGCGTACTCTTCACCAATTTCAGAAAGAGGGCGCAGATGATGCACATGAATCAAACCTTCACCCAATTTTCCAAAGACTTCACCGAAGTTAAAACCACAAACGTAACAGCTATAACCATAGTGGCTAATACACTTTTCACGAGCTTTGCGGTCTCGTTCATAAGCGTTGACAGAAACTTTATGGACTGCGCCTTCATAAAATCTCTCTTGAGGACTAACTTCGTCAGGAAAAATAGCATCAGAGCCAGCTTCTTTACTCACCCAACCCAAGAACTCTAAAGCTTCAGCAACTTCTGAATGCATTTCCCATAAAAAATTATGTTGGGTTGCATGACCAATAGACCAAACAGACCACCAATAATATTTGTCGTTGATATAATGACGTGGTTCAAACCCAATTGCATCACAAAACAGATGTCCTAGTTTGCCATACTGAGAGTTAACAGTTGGAACACCACCTTTGATACCAATTAATTTGGCTAGTTGTGTAGCTGTAACTGTGCGATTAGGACTATAATACTGCTCCTGAAGTAGCCGAATTTGTGTATCATTTATACGATCGCTAATTCTATTTAAACCGGTTATGTATTCAGAAGAAGATGGTACTTTACTGAGTTTATAAATTAGCGCCATGAGCAGAACTGGTTGGTAAATCTATAGCCGACTTTTAGTCGGGATGATAATCATTGAGAAGTAAGGGACTTGATCTGGATCAACTTGATCCAGGGGTATAATTGTTTGTTGTGCCATTGTTGCCCGCTCAATGTATAATGCCCGTGATGCTAACCCTAATTGATGTAAAACATCTCGCACTTTGGTAAAATGGCGACCTAATTTCATAATCGCCGCTGCATCGGTTGCTAGCAAGTGGGTGATTAATTGTTCGGCTGGCATGGGGGCGGGGAGAACGGTCATGATATCGTTGTAATAGGTAAAAGGTACACCCAAAGCCACAGGACAAGCCATGAGTGAGGAAACTCCTGGGACAACTTCCGTTTGGTACTTCTCAGATAGACGTGTGAAAACATACATAAAAGAACCGTAAAAAAACGGGTCACCTTCACACAAAACCACCACATCACGTCCTGCGGCTAGATGTTCGGCAATGGGTGCAACTTCTTGGTCGTAAATGGCACTTGCCGTTTCTGGTTCTAAGGCGCGGGGTAGGTGAAACAGGACTTCGATTTGATGCCCCGACAGATATTGAGAGACGATACCCCGCGCTATACTGTCTTTATCTACTGCGGACTGATAAGCCACCACAGGAGCAGCTTGTAATAGTCGCAGTGCTTTCAATGTCAGTAGTTCTGGATCACCTGGCCCTACACCGATTCCATAGAGGCGGCCTTTGGTTGGCATAATTATTCTTCCTCTGTTCCTAGGGCATTAACTGCTGCAGCTGCGATCGCACTGCCACCACGCCTACCATATAAAGTTAAAAATGGTACATTGTGCCTATTTACTGCTAGTGCTGCTTTTGACTCAGCAGCGCCCACAAATCCCACGGGAAAACCTAAAATAATCGCTGGCTTGAAAAATCCTTCTTCGAGCATTTCCAGAAGGTGAAATAGTGCTGTAGGTGCATTACCAATTGCTACCACTGCGCCATCTAAGTGCAAGCGCCACAATTCCACCGCTGCAGCTGATCTGGTATTACCCAACCGTTTAGCCAGGGCTGGAACTTCCACATCATAAAGGGTACAAATAACTTGGTTGTTTGCTGGTAGTCTCTGTCTGGTAATACCCTCAGCAACCATTCGACAATCACACAGAATTGGCGCACCTGCTGCTAGTGCTGCGCGTCCACGCTTTACCGCATCGGCTGAATATCCCAAGTCATTAACAATATCAGTCATTCCACAAGCATGGATCAGGCGTACAGCAACTTTTGCTACATCAGGCGGCAGCATATCCAGCTTGGCTTCCGATCTGATGATCTCAAAGGACTTACTGTAAATTTCTTTAGCATCTCGGATGTAGTCAGACATGGGAAAATCGGGAATAGTTAATGGTGAATAGTGAATGGGAGCAGAAATAAACCTACCTCACTGGGGAGAACAACAACTGTAATTGCTCAATCTCATATCGATTAACAAATTCTCCAAAGGATTCATTGCTGTTTCGGCATTGCATTTTATACACTTGTAACATCTGTTCTAACAATACAGGTATCTCGTCCATACTCACATATTCATAAAGTTGACGACCAAATTTTTGGTTGCTCTCACCTGTACCAACATAAATCTGATAAGCTCCCAAAGTACCATTTTTTGATTCTAGGCTGACACCAAGCATAGTAATATCACTATTACGATGGTGGGCGCAAGATTTTTCGCAGCCGCTAAAGTGAATATGAACGGGGTAATTGAGGCTAACATGAGTTTTGAGATAATTTGCTAAGATCAAAGCGTCACCTTTCGTATCCGTAGCTGAAGCTGCACAACCTTGATTACCAGAACAAGCCACTAATGCACTATTGATATTACTCCCTGAGAAATCTAAATTTAAAGTAGCTATTTCATGCTTAACATTGGGAAGCGATCGCCGAGGAATGTCAGTCAACAGCAGATTTTGCCAAGGAGTTAACCTGAGATTCCCACTACCAAATTCTGTTGCTAAATCAGCTAAACTCCGCATTTGCTGACTTTCTAGCCGACCCAGAGGTAAAACCACACCAATATAAAATAAGCCCTGCTGACCCTGGGGATGAACGCCGATATGTGGATACTTAAAGTTTAATGTGTTTTCGGTAACGAGACGGGATGAAGAATTGGTTGTGTCAAAGCGCTGATGGAGAGTGAGTTTAAAAGCTAAGAGTTTTTCAACTTCTTTAAGATAACTTTCACAACCCAATTTATTTAATAACTCTCGCAAACGCAGCTTGCGTCCACTGTGAGCATCGGTATGATTTCGGTAAACCTCAGCCAAAGCTGCTAAAACTGGTAAACATTGCTCTGGCAATAATACAATTCCCATATCAAGGGGTGGTTTTCCCCGATCGCCGACGCTCAGACACAGACGAAAATAAACTTTACCATCAATTAAAACAGCAGCGAACATGATATCGTTGAGGCGATCGCATACGGAAACTTTACCACCACCATCAAAAGCAACACTAAATTTTGCCGATAGTCCTGATAGGTTGGGGTGTGCGGCGATATAATTATCCCACTCTTGGACAAAGGGACGGGTATCAATTAATTCTTGGGTATCAATACCAGCCGTAGGACTGGTCATAATATTACGAATGTGGTCAACAGCGAAATTAGCAGCACCAATACCTATATTTTGTAAATTCTGGAGAACACTGATATTTATTCCCGAACGCAGCTCCCGGATTTGGAGGTTAGCGCGATTAGTCACATCCACATAACCACCCCCATAATTCTCCGCTACATCTGCGATCGCATGACATTGTTTACTATCCAGAATCCCACCTGGTATTCTGATGCGATATAATATCCCATCTTGGGCTGGTGTATCATAAAATAATCCAGGACATAAGGCAAAACCGGACAGCAAAATATTCACTCCTTCCCTGTGCGACGCAGGTAGTAGATAATGTGTCTTCATGACACTGTTACGGTTGGCATTCTGACTTGGCAAGTAAAAAAACTGAACATTCTGCTTTGGTCTTACCATTACAGCTGCGGCACAGTCCCGGAATTACACCGGAGTTTCCCAACCTATTTCCTTACTAATCTAACATGATCAGGTATTCAGCCCACCGGATGCTGCATTTTTTTTAATATTCACTTAAATATCGTACTGACTATATCTGGATAGTGTATTTACAACCTCCATTAACCCTATAATAATTACTTAGGGTAATTACGCAAAATTAACTAAATCAACTAAGGTGTCAGGCTGGAACCGCACTACACAGGAAACTAAGCATCCACGATAATGCTCAGATGTAAACACCAATAGTGTGATATTAGTGGAACCAGGATCCAAGATGCGCTTCACCTTGCAAACCTGCATCTTATTCTTACAGTAGGCAATAATGCGATCGCCTGCTTTGACATCCAACGCTTTAATTTTCAATTAATAATCAACCTAATTATGAAATTTAACCAAGTCAAGTAAATATATATTACCATATATTACTTGTGTAAAACTTGTAATGCACATTGATTATAACACACTCATAAAAGTTGGAAAATTCCGCAATTTTGGAGCGGAAAAACTACCACATCTAGTGAAATTATTATCAGCTTCTATGACAGGTAAATGGCTATCGATTGTTGGTATTGGTGAAGATGGGTTACAGGGGTTAAGTGCGATCGCACGTTCCCTGATTGACCAAGCTGAGGTGATTATAGGGGGCGATCGCCATTTGGCCATGTTACCGGGAGTGTACCGAGGAGAGAAGATAGCCTGGACATCACCCATTACCACCTCAATAGCAGAAATTATCCGCCGTCGTGGTCAATTAATCTGTGTATTAGCCAGCGGTGACCCCTTATATTACGGTATCGGTGTCACCCTTACCCGACAATTCCCCCTAGAAGAAATCACCATCATCCCTGCGCCTTCTACCTTCAGCCTCGTTTGTGCCAAACTAGGATGGTCTTTAACCGAAACAGAAACCTTGAGTTTGTGCGGTCGTCCCGCGTCTCTTCTCCAGTCTTACATTTATCCCCAGGCCCAACTGTTAATTTTGAGCGCCGGAAAAGACACACCGGCAATTGTTGCCGAAATCTTGACAAATCGCGGTTATGGTGGTAGTAAAATTACTGTTCTAGAACATCTGGGTGGTATTCAGGAAAGAATTGTACAAGGTACAGCCGCATCTTGGAGTGAAACAGAAATTGCCCCTCTCAATGCGATCGCAGTTAATTGTATTGCCGATCCTGGGGTAATACCCTTACCCAGATTACCAGGATTACCAGATCATGCCTATCATCACGATGGACAATTAACTAAGCGAGAAGTCAGGGCGGTTACCTTGGCAAAATTAGCCCCCACTCCCGGAGAACTATTATGGGATGTCGGCGCGGGTTGCGGTTCAATTTCCATTGAATGGATGCGTACTAATTCCCGATGTCAGGCGATCGCCATTGAACAGAATCCTGGTAGACTAAAGTACATTGCAGACAACGCCACCGCTTTAGGAACCCCCCACCTCAAAATTATTCCCGGTCAAGCACCATCAAGCCTAAAAGATTTACCTACACCGGATGCTATATTTATCGGCGGTGGAGTCACCGCGGAAGACCTTTTTGATACCTGTTGGACAGCATTACGTCCCGGTGGGCGGTTGGTAGCTAATGTTGTCACCATAGAAGGGGAGCAAACCTTATTTAAATGGTATAATCAAGTTGGTGGTAATTTAACTCGTGTTTCTATTCAAAGAGCTGAACCTATTGGTAAGTTTTTAGGTTGGCGAGCTATGTCCCCTGTGACTCAGTGGGTGGGAATTAAGTTTTAAACGCAAAGGGGCGCAAAGGTAAGCGCAAAGGGGCGCAAAGGGTTTTTTATCACCACTGTCTAAGAGTTCATTGGAATCATATGGGACGTAGATTTTAGGGGAAGTAACTATATTGACAACCTGAAGGTATAGAGTGAATTGCTAGGGTTTCATCCTGAAGCCAGAAGTGAACAGCTTTCATACTATCTATTATATGAATATAAATATGGGAAATGTACCTCTAGCATCACATTTGAGGTCGTGACCTGATACTGTGCTGGAGTTGCTCATGTATGAATGTTTGGTGACTTGTTTAGACACAGATGAAAAAATCACTCTATGTCAGTTTATTTTGCAATTAAGTGCTACCAATAAACGTTACTTCCTAAGAAACGAGATTTTACATATTTTTGCGGATTACTGTCAAAGGAAGCAAAAGCCCGCTTATTTTTACTACTCTTCTTCTGTTGGCAGATTAATTCACAATACCCATGAGATGATTTTAGAATCGGAAGGTACTTGGTTTGTTCTTCGCCCCAGGATTGCTAGTCAGGAAGTGTGGCGACTGCAAGCTGACTGCTCTAGATTTGAGCCAATGACACCCCAAGCATGGTTAGATGTCAGCGATCGCCTGGTTAACCGCTACCAACCCCACATTCTAGAAATTGACTTTCAACCCTTTTACCCCCAATCCACCAGAATTACTGACCCCAGAAACATTGGTCAAGGATTAGCCTTTCTCAATCGTTACTTATGCGATCAACTGTTGACTGACAGCAATTATTGGTTAGAGGTGTTATTTCAAGCATTATATCAACTAACTTATGATCAAAAACCCCTGCTAATTAGCGATCGCATTCCCTGCGGTATCCACCTCACGCAGCAAATTAAACAAGCCCTAAAATTTCTGGAGCAATTACCCCCTGAAGAACCCTACGCCAATTTTCGCCCTCACCTACAAGAACTAGGTTTTGAACCGGGGTGGGGTAATACATCTGGGCGCATATCCGAAACCCTAGAACTGTTAGAACAACTTATACGCAGTCCCCAACCCGCTATCTTAGAAGCATTTGTCACCCGCATTCCTGCTATTTTTCGCGTGGTTCTCATTTCCATACATGGTTGGGTTGCTCAACAGGACGTTTTAGGTAGAGATGAAACACTCGGTCAAGTGATTTATGTCCTAGAACAAGCCCGCAGCTTGGAAAATCAACTGCAAACAGAAATCAAACTAGCAGGTCTAGACTTATTGGGAATTCACCCCCATATAATTATTCTTACTAGACTTATTCCTAACTGTGAAGGTACAGAATGTAATTTGCGGCTAGAGAAAATTGATGACACTGCAAACGCTTGGATCTTGCGAGTTCCCTTTGGTGAATTCAATCCTGAGATTACCAATAATTGGATTTCTAAATATGACATTTGGCCTTATTTAGAACAATTTGCTGTGGATGCAGAAAAACAACTATTAGCTCAATTTCAAGGTTGTCCCGATCTGATTGTTGGTAACTATAGTGATGGTAATTTAGTAGCCTCCCTCCTTTCCCAAAGCCTGAAAGTCACTCAGTGCAACATTGCCCACACTTTAGAAAAACCCAAACATTTATTTAGTAATCTATATTGGCAGGACTTAGAAGAACATTATCACTTTTCCGCACAATTTACCGCTGACTTAATCAGTATGAATGCTGCGGACTTTATCATCACTTCATCCTATCAAGAAATTGTCGGCACCCCCGATACAATAGGGCAATATGAGTCATACAAGTGTTTTACCATGCCCCAGCTATATCATGTAGTTGATGGCATTGATTTATTTAGCCCTAAATTCAACATGGTACCCCCTGGTGTCAGTGAAAATGTCTTTTTCCCTTATAGCCACAAACATAGGCGGGATGTTGAATTTACCAACAAAGTACATGATTTACTATTTACTCGTAAACATCCCCAAATTCTCGGTCATTTAGACCACCCTCATAAGCGACCCATCCTCAATGTTGCCCCCATCACCTCAGTGAAAAATCTTACAGGTTTAGCGGAATGTTTTGGCAAAAATCCAGCCTTAAAAGAGCATTGTAATCTGATTTTTATTACTAGTAAACTGTATCCCACCGAAGCAACCAACCCCAGAGAAGCAGAGGAAATTCAAAAACTCCATGACATAATTAATCAATATGAGCTACACGGCCATATACGCTGTATAGGGATGCGTCTTCCCAGTCGTGAGCTAGGAGAAGCCTACCGAGTCATTGCGGATGCTCAGGGAATTTATGTTCACTTTGCCCGGTTTGAATCCTTTGGTCGCAGCATTCTGGAAGCCATGGTTTCCGGTTTACCCACTTTTGTGACTAAATTTGGTGGTGCTGTAGAAGTTATTGAAGAACAGCAAAATGGATTTCATATTAACCCTACAGACGAAAAAGAAACAGCAAACCAAATTTTGAGCTTCATAGAAAAATGTGATACTCAACCCGAATTATGGGGAGAATTTTCCCAAAGCATGAGCCAACGTATTCTACATAAATATAATTGGCAAATCAACAATAGTCAAATGCTCTTGCTGGCTAAAATATTTAGCTTTTGGAACTTTGCCGCTCCTGAAAATAATGCAGCCAAACATAGATATATAGAAACATTATTCCACCTGATTTTTAAACCCAGAGCCGAAATGATTTTAGAACAACATATGCGGAATTCTGTGATCGTTAAAAAGTAAAAAGTTTTCCTTCCTAATTGGGAATTTAGCACAGGGATTGAAGATGAATAAAAAAAGTGATTATAATAACCACTTCATATATACAGATTGGATATTAATTGAAACTGCATTTGACCCTGAGCAGTTACATTCGAGAGAAACCATCTTCACCATCGGTAACGGATACCTGGGAACACGGGGGAGTTTTGAGGAAGGCTATATTCGTGCATTACCAGCTACTTTTATCAACGGTGTCTATGATCATGTTCCTGTAGTTTATACTGAACTCGCAAATTGTCCAGACTGGTTACCATTGATACTCAATATTAATGGCGATCGCTTCCGTTTCCATGAGGGAGAAATATTACAGTATGATCGACAATTAGACCTACGTCAAGGGATTCTCAGCCGTTCTGTACGCTGGTGTAGTCCCACTGGGCAAACCATAGACATTGAGTTTGAACGATTTGCTAGTTTAGCTGATCAGCACGTATTAGGGCAACTCTGTCATATAACGCCTGTAAATTTTGATGGGGTAGTCGAAATTCAGGCTAGTATTAACGGCTACCCAGAAAATCAAGGTTTCAACCACTGGGAAGCAATCGACCAGGGTAAAACCGCAGCAGGAATCTGGTTACACAGCAGAACTCGCGGCTCGCGGATTGATATTGGTATGGCTGCAAGGGTGGTATTATTAGGAACTGAATCCGCTTTACAAGTGCATACTGCTCCTGGCTACCCCACGGTAACTGCAACCTTTCTGGCTACACCACAGCAGACAGTGACAGTAGAGAAGGTAGTCACAGTTTTTACCTCGCGGGAAATTTCGCAACCAGTCTCAGCAGCTCAAGAAAAACTCGCGCACTTACCAGACTATATCACCCTGCGGCAAGCCAACGCCCAAGCATGGGATGAGGTTTGGCACTACAGTGATGTTGCCATAGAGGGGGATAGTAAAGCCGCTTTTGCCATCCGTTACAATTTGTTTCAGCTGTTAATTGCCGCCCCCAGACATGATGAAAAAGTTAGTATTCCCGCTAAAACCCTTTCGGGATTTGGCTACCGTGGTCATATTTTTTGGGACACAGAAATTTTTATTCTGCCCTTTTTTATCTTTACCCAACCAGCCCTAGGGCGTAATTTACTGAGTTACCGCTATCACACTTTAAATGGTGCCAGACGTAAAGCATCCCATTATGGTTATAAAGGGGCGATGTATGCTTGGGAAAGTGCTGTTACGGGGGATGAGGTAACACCACGTTGGTCGCTTCCTAGTGATTTTTACGGTAATGATATCAGAATTTGGTGTCGTGACCACGAAATTCACATTAGTTCAGATATTTCTTATGGTGTCTGGTATTATTGGCAGGCAACTGGTGATCATGAATGGATGCAAAGGTGCGGTGCAGAGATTATTTTAGATACCGCCATTTTTTGGGCTAGTCGGGTTGAGTTCAATTCTGAGCAAGACCGCTATGAAATTCTCGGGGTAATAGGAGCAGATGAGTATCACGAGTTTGTTCACAATAACACCTTTACTAACCGGATAGTGCAATGGCATTTAGAAAAAGCGGTCATAGTTAATGACTGGCTGCATCAAAGCTTCCCGGAAAGAGCCAAGGAATTAGACGAACAACTACAACTTAACCCTGAAACGAAAAGCCAATGGCAGCAGATCGCCGCTAAACTCTGGATTCCTTACGACTCTTCAACAGGACTAATAGAGCAGTTCCAGGGATTTTTCCAGTTGGAAGATATTAACCTGAAGGACTATGAACCACGCACCCAGTCCATGCAGGCCATTTTGGGGATCGAAAAAACTAATAAGTTGCAGGTACTCAAGCAACCAGATGTATTAATGCTTTTATATATGATGCGGGAATTGGGAGATTTCCCCTACAATCAAAAATCATTACAAGCAAATTGGGACTACTACGCACCCCGCACGGATATTACCTATGGTTCATCTTTAGGTCCGGCAATTCATGCCATCTTAGCCTCAGATTTAGGAAAACGGGCAGAAGCTTATCAACGTTTTATGCAAGCAGCAATGATCGATCTTGAGGACACCCGCGGTAACACTGCTGATGGTATTCATGGGGCTAATGCTGGGGGAATTTGGCAAGCTGTGGTTTTTGGTTTTGGTGGAATTAAACTCAGGGACAGTCGCCCTGCGGCTAACCCTCATTTACCCCAGGGGTGGACTGGTCTGAGGTTTAAACTGCATTGGCGGGGTGAATGGCACGAATTCAATTTACGTCCCCAAATTACTCAGGGGGAAAGTCACAAAGGATTGATTTTATTTGCGCCCTCTTCTTCCCCCATCCACGGGGTAATTTTTGACCTAGATGGTGTCTTAACTGATACGGCTGAATATCACTATTTAGCTTGGCGGAAACTAGCAGATGAAGAGGGTATAGAGTTTAATCGAGGAGCTAATGAAGCTTTGCGGGGTATATCCCGTCGGGCTTCTTTAATGTTAATCATTAAGAATAAAAAATATTCAGAGTCCCAAATTCAGGCAATGTTGGCGCGCAAAAACCGCTACTATGTGGAGATGATTGCTAATATTACACCCAAAGATTTGTTACCAGGTGCGATCGCTTTGTTGGATGAGTTGCGACAACAGGGTATTAAAATCGCTATTGGTTCAGCTAGCAAAAATGCCCAGATGGTTGTGGAGCGTTTGGGAATTGCTGATCAAGTCGATGCGATCGCTGATGGTTATAGTGTACAACAACCTAAACCCGCACCGGACTTATTCCTATATGCAGCGGAGCAATTAGGAGTCCCACCAAAGCAATGTCTAGTCATTGAAGATGCAGCAGCGGGTATAGAAGCAGCTCTAGCTGCTGGTATGTGGGCTGTGGGTCTAGGTCCGTGTGAACGAGTTGGTGCGGCTCATGTTGTTTTACCTAGTTTAGCGGGTGTGACCTGGGCGGGGTTGCAAGCCCAATTAAGCAAAGCTGTTGTGTGAGTGTGGGTATCAATATCTGGGTAATTACAGATGAACACAGATAAATGTTTACTTGATTCGGTGTTTTAGGAGATCATGTTATGTCTAGTTCAGCAAGAGTCAGGGAAATACTTCAATCAATTAAAAATATTCCTCAGCAATCAATGAACTATATTTCGGAAGCTGTGAGCAGAATTTTTAGTCCTAGAGATGATGACTATCCAGCGACGGGGGTTCAACCTTTTGAAGGTGACCCTGCTGATAAAAACAAGGATTAACAGCCAAAAGACCAAAGGACACCAAGAATATTTGATCATTAAGGTATCATAGCCTGATTGCGGTTAATTAACCTCACTCAGACCAAAACAGCTATATCTCTATACTAATGCTTTGAGTAGGGCTTGAAGTTTCAGCTGCACTTCTGCAAATTCTTTCTCAGGATCCGAACCAGCAACTATACCAGCACCAGCATACAGCCTGGCGCGATCGCCATCTATTAATGCTGAACGAATCCCAACTATAAATTCACAATTCCCCCTACCATCTATCCAACCTAGAGGTGCAGCATATAAACCCCGCTCAAAGTTTTCATAGCGACGAATTTCTGCACAGGCAAAATCTCTGCTGGCACCGGCAACCGCTGGGGTAGGATGAAGTTGGGATACTATCCTTAAGGGGTGAACGTGAGGGGGAACTCTGGCTGTAATGGGCGTCCATAAATGCTGGATGTTAGATAATTGTCTCAGTCGCGGTGCTAATACCCTGGGTGACAAACCTAGCTGTGATAGGTGTTGAGTAATAAAATCAATCACTAAAGAATGTTCGTGTCTTTCTTTGATACTATTTAGTAAGCGGTTGGCGTTAGCTGCATCTTCTGCATCTGTTGTACCTCTGGGTGCAGAACCGGCTAAAGCGTCGGATACTAATTCTTGATTATTAATACTAATTAGTCGTTCGGGACTCGCACCAATAAAGCTTTGTCCTTTGCCATTACTGGTAGAGAAAATATAACAATTAGGATGTATTTCCCGCAAATTCTGTAAGGATTTGAATAAATTAAAACTGTTGCTGGATTTCACATCTAAGGCGTTGGCTAGGACAATTTTACTTAAGTCACTGGTGCGAATTTTTTCTACTGCAGATATTACTGCTCTTTTAAAGTCTTGAGGATTAGTTACAGATTGTTTGCTAAATTTATTTGGTATTTGATCCCATTTATTCACAGTAGATTCTAATGACTGAATTTGCTTGATTTTATCGTGCAAATCCTCAAGGATATTTTCTACATTCCTGTTGGAATTGATAATTATATTGTTAACTAATATACACTGTTGATTTTTAACTGCTATTTGCCAACGTGGTAAAAAAATTGTTGCCGATGGAAATGGGTAGTCTATTTGGGAATTATACTCAAAAAACCTGAAATAACAAAAAAAGTGGGGACCACTAAAACTCTGCTCAGTTATACCAAAATTTTTGATATCTTGGAGACGGGATTTAATAAAATATTCAGCTTGCTGAAAACGCTGTTTGCCATCAATTTCTAGTTTTAACACCGGATCAATGGCGGCGATCGCTTCTCCCTTAGCCTGGTTCTCAATATAAAAATTTATATCCTCTTTATGCGTAAATTTATTCAACACAACCAATGGATCTACCCAGTCAATATTCAGGGAAATACTCACAATTTGCCCACAATTATTTTTGAGGCAATTTTCCTGAACTTTGCACAGAAAATGGTATAGGTCTTTGTGTGTAACAAAGAAGTTGCTGCGACATGGTGAAACTGTCATGGGTCTAGCAATAGTAAAGTTTTTTTAAGTTAACTTCCTAAAGTGTAATTAAACGTGGTGGTATTTCTACAGGTAGCATATTCAGTTGCCAATTCACCAGAGTATGGTTTGCTGTATTGATGGTGTTCCCATAAGCTAAACAGTTATCTGTGAGTTTTGGGTGAACCAACCACAGTAAATACCATAAGTTTGGCACTTAACTAGTCTTTAGTAAAGCACAGGATGGTTTTGCACTACCTGGATGGGCGCTGGTGTCTCCAGAACCCGTAAAATTTTAGATATGAGTAAGATAGCTATAATCTCATTAATAAGGACTGATGACTACAAAGCAGGTTGTAAATCCTCAAATTAAATTATGGATGGCGGCAATTAAACCGCCAATGTATACTGTTGCTATTATGCCCATTTGGGTAGGAACAGCAGTAGCCTTTGCGGAAACTAAAGGATTTAATTTAGTAGTATTTTCTACTTTTATAGGGGCAGCAATTTTAATTTTAGCTTGGGAAAACATTAGTAATGATGTTTTTGATGCGGAAACGGGAATTGATAAAAATAAACATCATTCTTTAGTTAACTTAACTGGCAAAAAGTTATTAATATTTTGGTTAGGTAACTTGTGTTTATTGGCTGGTTTACTGGGAATCATCGCCATTGCTACTTGGCAGCAAGACCCGACGGTGATAGGTTTAATCTTGGTCTGCTGTGCTTTGGGCTACACATACCAAGGGCCACCTTTTCGCTTAGGATACCAAGGTTTAGGGGAAATTATTTGTTTTTTTGCCTTTGGACCTTTGGCGATAACAGCAGCATACTATAGCCAAACTCAAACTTGGTCTATGAGTAGTTTAGCAGCTTCTGTGATTGTGGGCATTGCTACCAGTTTAATTTTATTTTGCTCGCACTTTCACCAAGTTAAGGATGACATAGCAGCAGGTAAGCGATCGCCTGTGGTGCGTTTGGGAACCGCCAAAGCTGCAAAAGTCCTCTATTGGTTTACCGGTAGTATTTATCCCCTGATTTTGTTATTTGTTGTCTGGGGGGTGTTCCCACTCTGGACTCTGCTTAGTTGGCTCAGTTTACCTTTGGCTTTACAGTTATGTCACCATGTGCAAAAAAATCATCATCTCCCAGAAAAGGTGAGTAATTGTAAGTTTATTGCAGTTAATTTACATTTTTGCTGTTGTTTACTGTTGGGTTTGGGGTTTATCTTGGGGGGTGGTTAGGATTTTTAACTTTGATTTTCGTTGTTATAGGAGGCGGTTTTTACAACCATTGGTGACTAATCATGGGGTTTGGCGTATCCGTGAGGGTGTAATCATTCATTTGCGTGATGCTGGGGGTAACTGTGGTTGGGGAGAAATTGCGCCTATTAGTTGGTTTGGTTCGGAGACTCTAGAGGAAGCTATAGATTTTTGTCGCCAATTACCAGGGATAATTACACGGGAGATGATTTTCTCAATTCCCGATACCTTACCCGCTTGTCAGTTTGCTTTTGAGTCAGCTTGGGAAGCAATGGGTAATTTACTCAGATACCCTCAATCTCTCCGTTATAGTGGATTGTTACCAGCAGGGGATGGGGCGTTAAGTAAGTGGAAACCCCTGTGGGAGCAAGGATACCGTGCATTTAAATGGAAAATTGGCGTGGGTGAGTTTTCTAGGGAGTGGGAAATCTTTGATTTATTAACCCGGAGTTTACCCCCTACAGCTAAATTGCGATTAGATGCTAATGGTGGACTGAGTTATGAGGAGGCTAAACTATGGTTGGGAATTTGTGACCATGTTTCTCATGTGGAATTTCTGGAACAACCATTACCAATCCCAGAATTGGCGGCGATGTTGGACTTAAGCGCTAGTTTTCAGACTGCGATCGCCTTAGATGAGTCTGTGGCCACATTCCCACAACTGCAATACTGCTTTCAAAAAGGTTGGCGAGGGATTTTTGTGATTAAACCAGGGATAGCGGGTTACCCTTCCCGTCTGCGCCAATTTTGCCAACAGCATCATATTGATGCGGTGTTTTCCTCAGTGTTTGAAACCCCAATTGGTAGACAAGCTGCTTTACAACTAGCAGCAGAATTATCCCCCAAAAATCGGGCGGTTGGTTTTGGTGTCAATCATTTTATCAACTAAACTCCTGACCATCGCGGTTGACGGTTGACGGTTGACGGTTGACTGTTGACGGTTGACTGTTGACTGTTGACTGTTGACGGTTGACTGGGAGGAGGTGTGACCATTAACAGCCATTATTAGCCGGGGAAGAAATTAAGCGTCTGATAGCGAAAGTCCACTAAAAGTGGACTGGTAGGTTACATATAGTACCCTAGGCAATGATTGTTAACCCTATTTATAATGTTATCTCTAACACCCAGTCGGATAAATCCGACTTGAGCTATTAGACAGGGGTTTCTAACCCCTGGCTCCCGGTGGTCGTAGCTCTTAAACCCTGACCCGTCAACAGTCAATCGTGAACAATCATAGCAGTTATAATTAAATCAGAGTATACATGAACTATTATGACTAAATGGTTTAACACCGCAGGCCCTTGTCAACCGGATATACATTATACCCTACCCACCAGTCAACGGTTACCAGAGTTAAAACGCCTGATTGAACAGCGCAA
>NZ_JAQMUH010000160.1:0-4684 GCF_028331025.1 Anabaenopsis arnoldii
ACTGTGGGGCGAGTTTTTTGTCCGGTTTTTAAACGCAAAGGTCGCTAAGTACGCGCAAAGGTTCGCAAAGGTGTTTGTTGAGAAGATGTTTTAATTGGCTGGGTGGGGTTTAATTACTAGATCCCGGACTTGTCACATAATCACAGATACCCTACTATAACTCTTTAGCCATTCCTTAACTATTAGAATAAGAATGATATATCCGAATTTTGACTAAGCTCTATGTCAGTTTTAGCAGCGATCGCAGTCTTGGCTGTTTTGATCTTGGTACACGAGTTAGGACACTTTACCGCAGCTCGTTCTCAAGGTATTCTCGTTAACCGCTTTTCTTTAGGATTTGGGCCTGTTCTTTGGAAATACCAAGGTTCTCAAACCGAATATGCTATCCGCGCGTTTCCTTTAGGTGGGTTTGTGGGCTTCCCCGATGATGACCCTGATAGCGATATTCCCCCCAATGACCCGAATTTGCTGCGTAACCGGCCAATTTTAGATCGGGCGATTGTCATTAGCGCGGGAGTGATCGCCAATTTAATCTTTGCCTATTTCTTGTTGGTAAGTCAGGTAGGTCTGGTTGGTATAGGACAAAGTAGCCAACCGGGAGTTTTAATTCAACAACTAGCGCCAGAGGTGAGTTCTGTGGCCGCATCTGCTGGAATTAAATCAGGAGATGTGATTTTAGCGGCTAATGACAGGGAATTTGGCACAGCACTACAGGAAATAGAAGATTTACGGGATATTATCAAAAATAGTCCCGGTCAACCTGTAGTGCTAGAAATTGCCCGTGGCGACCAAAGGCTAACTGTCAATGTAGTTCCTGAGGAGAAGCCAGCTGGAGGTAGTATTGGCGTGGGACTTGCTCCCAATGGTGAAGTTATTCGCCGTCCTGTGAAGAATTTGGCACAAGCTTTCAATATTGGTGGTAGTGAATTTCAGCGCTTGGTTACCATGACATTTCAAGGCTTTGGCCAACTAATTACCAACTTTGGCGAAACAGCTGGTCAGGTAGCAGGACCGATTAAAATTGTCCAAATTGGTTCTAGTATTGCCCAAAATGATACAGGTAGTCTGTTCTTTTTTGCTGCTTTAATCAGTATTAACTTGGCAATTATTAATATTTTACCTTTACCGGCTTTAGATGGCGGACAACTGGCATTCTTGCTAATTGAAGGTTTACGAGGTAAGCCAATACCTAACCGCATTCAAGAGGGTGTGATGCAAACTGGTTTAATGTTACTCTTGGGACTAGGAATTTTTCTGATTGTTAAAGAAACTAGTCAGTTAACCTCCCAGTTAGATTGGGTGCAAAAGTTATTCCAGTGAGTGTTACCCGCAAATCCTCATCTCAAAAGCAACGGGCGTTAGAAATTCTCGCCCGGTTGCAGGGTCTTTATCCAGATGCAACTTGCTCTTTGAATTACTCTACTCCAGTACAATTGCTGGTAGCAACCATTCTTTCGGCTCAGTGTACTGATGAGCGAGTGAATAAGGTTACACCAGCTTTGTTTGCCCGGTTTCCGGATGCGGCTAGTTTGGCCAATGCTGACCTAGAAGAGTTAGAAATTTTAGTACGGTCTACGGGTTTTTACAGAAATAAGGCCAAAAATATTCAAGCAGCTTGTCGGATGATTGTCAAGGAGTTTGACTCTGTTGTTCCCCAGGAAATGGAGCAATTATTACAGCTTCCAGGGGTGGCGCGAAAAACGGGAAATGTAGTTTTAGCTCATGCTTATGGTATTAATGCAGGGGTGACTGTTGATACTCACGTTAAGCGGTTAAGCCAACGCTTGGGGTTAACGAAATTTTCTGACCCGGTGAGGATTGAGAAAGATTTAATGAAGTTGTTACCCCGTCCGGATTGGGAAAATTGGTCAATTCGTTTGATTTATCACGGTCGTGCTGTTTGTAAGGCTCGTTCTCCCCTCTGCGAAGCTTGCTATCTCCATGATTTATGTCCGACTGGTGAGAAAACATTTATTTCGAGAAATTCTGAAAACACGATAGAATAGAAAATGCTGTCTGCAAACCAGTTAAAGAATTTATGGCAAAAAAGAGTATGATTGAGCGCGAAAAAAAACGCGCCAACTTGGTAGAAAAGTATAGTGAAAAGCGAGAAGCATTATTGACAGAATTCAAAAGTGCGGAATCTCCCTTGGATAAATTGGAAATTCACCGGAAAATTCAACAGCTACCCCGGAATAGTGCGCCGACTCGTCACCGCAATCGCTGCTGGGTAACTGGTCGTCCCAGGGGTGTGTATCGCGACTTTGGTCTGTCTCGGAATGTGTTCCGGGAATGGGCCCATGAAGGTCTTTTACCGGGTGTGGTTAAGTCTAGCTGGTAGTCACTGCTCATTTTCTCCTGGAAGGAGAAAATGACTAAACTATTCTCCGCAGCAACGGTCTATGCCTAGACTATCTAAGAGTAGATCGCTGACGGCGTTGGCGATCGCAAATTCTCCATAGAAACTTTTAGAAAAATCAAATGCCTGCATCTCTGTAACAATGGCTATAACTAGAGATCCTAAGTCATTCTCTCCTTCCATGCGTTGTCGGACAAAAATTTGTGCCGCCCTGTGGGCAATTTTTTGATTGACTATTTCGGGGAGGAATTCTGTGTCTAACCACTTTAATAATCGGTCTTGCAACCACTGACCTTCAAGATCAGGGTTGTTGGAAGGTGGTAGGGTAATGGGTGGTATTGCTTCGGTCATGTTTTTTTTAACGCAGAGGAACGCTAAGGGAAAGGCAAAGGTACGCTGAGGGTTTTTTTGCTTGCTGAAATTATGGAATACGATATCGCTGCTATTGTTCGGGGTTATGCTCAAGGTTATTTTCTCATGGCTGATGACAACAAAGGGCTGGGATGGTACAGTAGTCGCGATCGCACTTTGATTCCCTTAGATGAGCGATTTCGCTACCCTAGGTCTTTGCAGCGTGTTCTCAATCAAGAGCGTTTTACCCTGAGCATTAACTGTGATTTTCCATCCGTGGTGGCTGGGTGTGCTGACCGCGAGACTACTTGGATTTCGCCGGAGTTACAGGAGATTTACTACTTACTTTACCAGAATGGTTACGCTTATAGTTTTGAAACTTGGCAAGGTGACCAACTGGCTGGGGGTATCCTAGGAATTGTTATTGGGGGTGCTTTTATTGGTGAGTCGATGTTTTACCGCGTTCCTGAAGGTTCTAAGGTGGCGATGGTTAAGTTGGTGGAAAGATTGCGCCAAAACCAGTTTCTACTGTTTGATGCTCAAATGATGAACCCCCATTTAGCTAGATTTGGCGCTTATGGGATTAAGGATGAGGAGTACCAAAGTTTACTTAAACAAGCGCTACAATGTCGTTGTTCTTTGGTGTGAAGTAGAAAATAGGATAAATTCCTAGTCACAAGCTATACACTAAGTTTGATCTGCTATATAAAGAGTAGGGGTGATCACGCTCCCACTATGTTTTGATAGAATTAAAACGGTAGGAATTTTCACAACTTAGTCATTGATTATCATGCCTTCTGAAATTGCTGTCGAGAAGAAAAAGTTAAAAAATCCCCCCTTAAAACTTCACTATCTGGGCGATCGCGTCCTGCGTCAAGATGCCAAGCGGATTACTAAAGTAGACGATGAAATCCGTAAACTTATCCGGGAAATGCTGCAAACTATGTACAGTAGCGATGGTATTGGTTTGGCTGCACCTCAAGTAGGAATTCATAAACAACTGATTGTGATTGATTGTGAACCAGATAACCCTGCTAACCCCCCACTGGTATTGATTAACCCCACCATTAAACAAGTCAGTAAGGAAGTATGCGTCGCCCAAGAGGGCTGTTTGAGTATTCCCAATGTTTATTTAGAGGTAAAACGTCCCGAATCCGTAGAAGTTGCTTATAAAGATGAATACGGCCGTCCCAAAACCCTCAAAGCCTATGATCTACTCGCACGCTGCATTCAGCACGAAATGGATCACCTCAATGGGGTAGTATTTGTAGACCGGGTGGAAAATTCCTTGAGTTTAGCCCAGGAGTTATCGAAAAATGGCTTCTCCTATCAGTCGGTGAAACCAGTAGCATAGGGGTTCGCTAAAATCTGTTTTGCTGATCTTTCCTTCACTGAATTCATGCTACTATGAACTAAATAATTAAAAATTTGTACTGTGGATAGTTTAGGTACTTCCATGGTCAAGTAAGATAAAAAAGTGAGCAATTGTTAACATTTTCACATAGGAATAATAGTGTATACTCCAAAAAGCGGTTTATTTCTAGGTGGTGCTTGCATCACAGCGATCGCCGCCGTGGGTTCAGTATTTGAACTTACCTCTGGACAACCAGATTTAGGTGTTCAGGTAACTGCCATTATCCTCGGATTGAGCATTCCACTCACGGGATTATTTTTCTTTGCTGCAGTGAAGGACGCACGGGCTAACATTAAATAAGCATCAGGTATATAAAAAGGTAGAGGGATGAAACCAAAGGCAAAATTCATCCTTCACCTTTTATTTTTTTCGCTTGACATTTTTACCCATATTTATTCTTGGTTTATTCTTGGTTTAGTGTCTACAATAATTTAATGAATTTATAGTCATTTATGTACATTTGTAGTATAATATAATTATGAATGTACGATCATTAAATGAATGAAACTATCTGATTATGCAAAAAAGGTAGGGATAAGTTATAGAACTGCGTGGCGTTG
>NZ_JAQMUH010000161.1:0-6083 GCF_028331025.1 Anabaenopsis arnoldii
AATCGTGTTCCATTCTACCGTAGTCTTTACACTCGTTTTAGACATAATTCCTACTTGAGACTTTATCATCCATATCACCGTGAATCTGTCAGCATATCTTAGGCATTACCCTAAGCGTTCGCTTCTGACTCAATCTTCCCCGCTTGCAGCATCCGGTTAGCACCTACTTCTAGACTCGACCTTCTAAAAGAGCTAACAAGGGGTTACTTCGTTCCGTGTGTCCATTCTATGTACCTTTAGAGTGATGCTATACGCCGGGTTTATCGGAAGTGCCTTAACGGTCTATCAAACAATAGCCGTTTCCTTATCCTTTACCTTTTGGTTCCAGCCTGTCAGCCTGATTTGGCTGGTTAATATTGACGACGCTTCAAACACATCTTCGTTGACTACTCATGGATACTTTGCTCGACGTGTACCAGGTTAGGCTCCCAGTAAGAACGCCTTTTCCTCGGTGCTTTACGGATTGATGGCTAGTCGCTACCGTAAGGAAGATGCTGTCACCCTTGCACCTAGGGGGTGGGATTCTCACCCACATGAACACACAGTTATAAGGGTCTGGTTTTACCCAGTCTTACCTCTCATCCCTGAGCATAAATGCTCCCGATCGAGAGAACGAATCGCACCCACCTGTAACTAATGTAGCAATCTCAAGGGAAAAAGTAATTTGGAAATTTTTTGATATCTCCCCTGGTTGAAACACAGGGGATTCTAAACTGATGTTGCTACCCAGGCCCAAGCCATGCTACGCAACGTTTACGATATGATTTACTTAATCCCTGAAATAAATCAACTCGTCTTGGGAGTGTCAAAGCTCTCACCAATTGCCCATCAACACCAAAATTACCCACCTACCGACTGTCATCACCTGGTAAATTAGCAAATACCTGGGAAACTAAATCCCTAGTCTTATCTTCCAAGCGCTGCCAATCCACCTCCCCCGCATCATCAATTAAACTAGGATCAATATTTGCCCCTGCATGGGCAGCAGTGTAATTTATAAAACACACTTGATAACAAATTTCCCATAAATCTATACTCACCTGATGCTGTTGACGCTGCAAAAGTAAATGATATCCTGGATGAGGCATTGGTAGATCAGTAAGAGTAGCGCGAATTTCTTCTGTCTTTTCTACGGTGGCAGTTTCCATTTCTTGCAACAACTGAGTTACCAAAGCCTTAATTTCATCAGTAGTGTTGGCGGGCCAAATCAGGACATCCTGGTAAGTCCCTTTCCAAGTAGACGCGTCAAGACCCTTGCGAATATTATCCACAACACGAATAAAAGCAGGTTGCATCAGGAGTTCAGCCTGCTGCCATGTGACTGGGTTAGTAATTTTAGGAGGCATTGCTAGTAAACGGGAACAGTAAATGCTAAACAAACAGTCTAAGTTTATTAAAAAACTAAATTTTTTAGTTTAAATCTTCATCCCAAAATAGCGGATTTGATCCCTATAATTTTTCATGAAATCAAAAATTAACGAATCTCATTAAGTAATAACTCTGAGGGTAAAATATGATCGGTAAGCTGTTAGACCATCGTTACCAAGTCATTCAAGTCCTCGCTCAAGGGGGATTTGGTCAAACCTATATAGCCCAAGATACCAAGCGACCGGGCAACCCTATCTGTGTTGTTAAGCACCTCAAGCCCTTAACCTCCGACCCCAGAGCTTTTGAGACAGCCCTGCGTTTATTTAACAGCGAAGCGGAAACCTTGGAAAATCTAGGTTATCATGACCAAATACCCCGGCTACTGGCTTACTTTCATGAAAACCAAGAATTTTACCTAGTACAAGAATTTATTGCCGGACAGACCCTAGGGGCGGAACTCATACCCGGTCAGCCTTGGAGTGAAAGCCGAGTCATGGAACTGTTGCTAGGAGTCCTGGAAATCCTCCAATTTGTTCACCAAAAAGGCGTAATTCACCGTGATATTAAACCAGACAACATTATCCGCCGCGCCTGTGACCAGAAATTAGTTTTAGTAGATTTTGGGGCAGTCAAGCAGCTAAGATTACCAATGGCCAGTGTTGGGGGAAAAAGTACTGCTACAGTTGCCGTGGGGACTCCTGGCTATATGCCTACGGAACAAGGGCAAGGTAAACCCCGCCCTAATAGTGATATTTATTCACTAGGGATTATTGCGATTCAAGCCCTTACAGGACTACCTGCCCTGGAATTAGAAGAAAACCCCAATACAGGGGAATTGCTATGGCAGCATTTAGCAACCGTCAACTACCGGTTGGCGGCAGTGCTGACGAAAATGGTACATTATCACTTCAAAGACCGTTACCAAAGCGCAACAGAAGCATTGCAAGCTTGTCATAAAATTCATCCAGTATTTACACCCGCCACACCTCCAGAATCTTCTCACCATCATCACCATCAACCCACTCAATCTTTATCCCCAGTATCCCCAGAAAAAACTATTGCAGTAGCGCCGGCGAATTTTGTTACTGTCAAACCAAGTAGTCAAAAATCTGACAAAATAGACCCTTGGCCGTTCTTGATTGGTTTATTTTTAGCAGGTGGGGCGGCGGCTTTAGTCACAAATGTATATCCTAATGTGCGGAAATTAGCGGATAATACTATCAGAAACAACTGCTCGGCTGTGGTTGCTGGTAATTCCAATATTCGTTCTCAACCTAGCTCCATTAATTCTGATATTTTGCAAAAAACCAGCACCCATAAGGAGTTTGAGGTTACAGGCAAGCAGACAAAACTAGGTTGGGTACAAGTTAAATTGAATTCTGGTCATTTGGGTTGGGCTCATGTAGATGTCATTACCAATCATCAGGAGTGGGTTTCTTGTCTGGCAGATCAAGGTATTGCTATTAACACAGTAGATGATAGTAATTTGATTGCATCTTCACCAGTTCCTCAGCCCCAACCAGCACAGACATTCAATCAGTCACCGTCTACCAATGATCCTCATGAGTCTGAATCAGGAGATTTACAAGGCTCCCCCGCTTTGGGTCGGTCTATTCCTGGTATGGCTACGCCAGGTAAGCTATCGCCTTCTTCTGCCCATGACTACGCCACGCAAGCTATGAAACAGACAGTAACTATGATTCATCAGTGGCAAAAAGACTGGGCTAAGGCCGAGGCGCTATTTAATGATATCAATAGAGCTATAGAAGACGGTGAATGGGACAAAGTTTTAGATTATAAAAATAATCCCGAAAAGTTGCCAGATACCCAATACTGGCGCGACAAAATACAATCGTTATTTGAACAGGCAGAGGAAAATCTGACAAAAGAGACATCACCGAAATTAGATCATCAGCAAAGCAAAAAAGTCACTCCTTTACCAAGGTAAGGGAGTGGGAGCCTGGTCAATAACTAAAATCAATATTCTGATTTGGCTATATTGCTCTTAGTGCATCTGGTCATATTCTCGGGCTTCAAATCCTCTGGACTCCATCCGTGAAGAAGGCAAAAATTCCGCGCGACGTACAGGGGCTAAGGGTGGGGTGGGACCCTGGTAAGGATGTATAACTTGTACTGTACGACCGGGACGCTGGCGTGGTGAAAATAAAGCCAGTACACCAGCGACTACAACACCACCGCCAATGGTGAGAGTTGCGCCTCCTACTGCCCAAATGATGGGTGAAGACCACAGGGCTGCTGGAGTTTGAGGCTTTAATGCTTCTGATGTAAGTTTTTGGCTATTTTGTTGAGCTAACTGTACCTGCTCGTTCTGCCAATTTTGGAATTGGAACTGGAGTTGTTGGTTTTGCGCTCTGAGCTGTTCGTTGTCGCTTTTTAAGCGTTCCAACTGCATATTTAGCCGTTCCATTTCCACCCGCTGCTCTGGATTAGCCGGGGAGGGCGGTTGATTGGGTTGGGGATAATATGGATTCACCCCATAGGGGGAATACATCTGGGGTTGGGGCATTAGGGGCGGCGCTATAGTAGCCGGTATCTGGGGAGCAGAAACAGCGAAATTACTTTGTATGGGACTATCTGCCCCCCTGAGCAAGACAAGCGCCGCTAGTCCGGCCACGGCAACACCGCCGATAAATGCCATACTCTCACTCATCGCTTTTGCTCCTCTGTTACTCGTGACTGACTCACTCTCACACTCATCATAATTCGCCTACTCAACTTTACATAATACTCAACTATAAGCGACCGGACTAGCTAGTTTTTTTACAGCTTATTTGTGCTGTTAATATTCAAAACTATATTGGCTCAATTGTCCACAAAGTCACTTTCACAAAGTTATGGTTCCATTAGTTTTAACCAACTTTGTCTTCTGGCGCTTGAGTATTTGTGATGTTATCGCTTGTTTTGATCGCAGCCTTGAGATGCTGACAAAATTGGGCGATCGCATTTAGTCCCTGTTCTGGTGTACCTTCTGCTAAACGTTTGACAAATGCACTACCCACAATTGCCGCATCTGCTCCCCATTCTCTGACTTGACGGGCTTGTGCAGCTTCAGAAATGCCAAATCCCACCCCGATGGGTTTATCTGTAACCTCACGTATTTGTTGGAGTAACTCTGATACTCGTGACTCCATTTGAGTTCGCATCCCGGTAACACCAGTGACACTGACCAAATAAATAAATCCTTGGGAAGAGCGAGCAATGGCTTTGATTCTGGCGGGGGAACTGGTAGGAGCCACCAACAAAGTTAAGTCAATACCCATTTCACTTGCTGGTTGCAGCAATTCTGCTGCTGACTCTAAAGGTAAATCGGGGACTACTAATCCTGAAACCCCTGCGGCCGCAATTTGCCCAAGAAACTTGTCAATCCCCCGGTGCAAAATGGGATTGTAGTAACTAAACAGGATAATAGGCGATCGCAAGCCGGGAGTAGTAGCTTGCAACATTTCTAAAACCTGTTCTAACTTTGTCCCTCGTTCCAAGGCGCGGGTAGCAGCCGCTTGAATTACCGGCCCATCTGCTAGAGGATCGGAGTAAGGAATACCGAGTTCAATCATATCGGCTCCGTGACGATCCAGAACTTGCAAAGCTGCGGCTGTCGTTGCTAAGTCTGGGTCTCCAGCAGTAATAAACGGAATCAGAGCGCACTCTCGATTTCGTCCCAAGGTGTTAAAGCAATCAGAAATCGCGGTCATGTGTCCAGAATAATTATGAGTCAGTGGTCAGTTTATAAATAACTGATCAATGATAACTTTACACTTGACTTTGTTCTTCTTGTGAGATTTCTGCCTGAATTTTTGCCAGTTCTTCAGGAGTAAGTTCATCTAGGCGTTTTTGGAGGAAGGCCTGTTCATACTGTTCCCGTTGTTCATGGTAGGTCATTTTATTTCCCACCGCCCGGAATATATAGGAAGCCAACCAGCCGAGCAAGCCACTCACTAGTAAAACTTGGCTCCAGATCCCAGCTTGTGCAGCTTCTAAACCCACTAACTGTAATCCTACGTATCCCAAACCACCAGCAATAAAAACACCCAAGCCAATACCAATAGCATCAATGCGTCGCATGAGATTTATGACCTAACAATCTGTTAAACTTCAAGCCGGGGACGGGGTCGCAGATTCACAAACGGCGATAAAACTAATAACCCTGGCAAAAAGAAAAACACCATAAAGTACATCACGGTTCGCTCAATGGATCCGGCTACATACCAGCGCTGTTTGAGGTACAGCATCACAGCAATAGGGATTACTAACAGGTAAGCTCCAGCCAAAGCCAGATACAGCAGGGCTACAATCATATATCTTCTCTTGAGGTGGACAATAGCATTAAGTGCATCTATTCCCCATCATAGGCTGAACCCCTCCCCTGAGGAAAGTCTAGCTATTGCAGTTGTCAAGAAGAAATTGTTTGTATATTCTTGACATAGATGCTACAATCATAAAGGCAACAAAAAAGAGCTAGTCCTAAGCTGACTATTTTATAGACAAAACTATACCTATGTTGACAAGCATTGACATAAGTGAGTTAAGAAAATCGCCCACTTGATATATAATCCGACGATATCAAGTATTGAATTAAGACTATTGCCAACGCGAAAACCAAGCAATGATAGCGGTAGTCTTTCTTGTAAATCTTAAGAGAAATATCGCGTCTGGCTAAGGCGTGCAAGTCTACTAAGGGATAACCGCTCCCATGC
>NZ_JAQMUH010000162.1:0-4449 GCF_028331025.1 Anabaenopsis arnoldii
GCGCAGTCGAAACCCGGTGGTTGAGCGCAGTCGAAACCCGGTGGTTGAGCGCAGTCGAAACCCAGTGGTTGAGCGCAGTCGAAACCCGGTGGTTGAGCGCAGTCGAAACCCGGTGGTTGAGCGCAGTCGAAACCCAGTGGTTGAGCGCAGTCGAAACCCAGTGGTTGAGCGCAGTCGAAACCCGGTGGTTGAGCGCAGTGGAAACCCGGTGGTTGAGCGCAGTCGAAACCCGGTGGTTGAGCGCAGTGGAAATCAGCATTATTCAGAAGATTCCATACGAAAATTTTTATAATGTGATTCATTCTGACATTCAGCCAAAACATGAACACGATCCCAACTGCTATTCATTAAAGCCATCTTCTTAGCTCGACTCCATCCCTGAACCTGCTTTTCTCGTTCAAAAACATCAACCACATTATCAAAATGTTCAGCATAAACTAACTTTACAGGTAATCGCTTTTTAGTATAATTTGCACCCAAACCATTTTGATGTTCCCATAAACGACGGGGTAAATTTATTGTACTTCCTGTATAGAAAGAACCATCAGCACATTCTAGGATATATAGATAAGCCATTATGATAAACTCATGATGATATAGACTTTTATTGTTCCCTTCGACTTCGCTCAGGGAACATATTGATTTCGGTAGTTGAGCGAAGTCGAAACCCGGTAGTTGAGCGAAGTCGAAACCCGGTAGTTGAGCGCAGTCGAAACCACGATCCCCCCAATAATCTCTAAAATCTCCAGCGGTTCTCTTAACCTCACTTCCTCCCCCTTCTATTGTTCCCTTCGACTTCGCTCAGGGAACATAACCCCGGTGGTTGAGCGTAGTCGAAACCACTAAAATTAGCAACATATAATATTCTTATGCACACCCTAGCCTCTCGTATGCAGGCGGTACAATCGCCAATCATTCCTGTGGTTGGGGAATTAATCCAAAATTCCCCCGGTACCATTTCCTTAGGACAAGGTGTAGTTTCCTACAACCCACCACCAGAAGCCATTCAGCTTTTACCGCAATTCTTAGCAGATTCCACTAATAATGTATACAAACCTGTTGAGGGAATCCCTGTATTATTAGCAGCGATCGCCCAAAAATTAGAAACTTTCAACCGCATTATTATTAACCAAAATAACTCAATTGTAGTCACTGCGGGCAGCAACATGGGGTTTATGAACGCCATCTTAGCCATTACTACCCCCGGTGACGAAATTATCCTGAACACACCTTACTATTTCAACCATGAAATGGCCATAACCATGGCCGGGTGTACTCCCGTATTAGTAGCAACAGATGAAAACTACCAACTACGTCCCCAAGCGATCGCCCAAGCAATTACCCCCAGAACCCGTGCTGTAGTCACAATTTCCCCCAATAATCCCACAGGAGTTATTTACCCAGCAGCCGCATTACAACAAGTAAATCAAATATGTGCAAATCATCGCATCTACCATATTAGCGATGAAGCCTACGAATATTTTACCTACAACGGCGTTAAACACATTTCCCCTGGTAGTTTTGAGGGTGCAACAGATTACACCATTTCCCTGTATAGCCTATCCAAAACCTATGGGTTTGCAAGTTGGCGGATTGGTTATATGGTAATTCCCCAACACCTACTAGAGTCAGTCAAAAAGATTCAGGATACAATTTTAATTTGTCCCCCCGTAGTTTCCCAGTATGCCGCAGTAGGAGCATTACAATCAAGCTCAGAGTATTTACATAATCACATTGGAGCAATTGCCCAAATCAGAGAAATAGTCATAGATGCCCTCAAACCCCTAGCAGGTCTATGTAATATTACCCCTGCCCATGGTGCATTTTATTTCTTCCTCAAAGTTAATACCCAGATCAATAGCTTTGAATTAGTAAAAAGGTTAATTCAAGAACATCAAATCGCAGTAATTCCAGGTACAACTTTTGGCATGAAAGATGGATCTTATCTGCGGGTAGCTTATGGGGCGTTGCAAAAAGATACAGCTAAAGCAGGTATAGAAAGATTAGTAAAAGGCTTACACAGGATAGTCAGTAATACTTGACCCATCCTGCGCCTTATGTGTAATAAGTTTCTTTGTTTGTATCCTTGATAGTTCCTTGCTCAGAGCCTATTGGCGTTGAGACCCGCCAATTAATCTAAAGCAAATTCTACAAACTCTAGTTGTCCAGCTAACATATTTTTATCCACCGCCGACAAGGTTTTATTATGAGAACGGGGAGAATTTAAACAGCCACAAACTAACTGGGCGACATCTGCCCGGTGAATAGTACCAACAATACGCGTATCTTCGGTTAAAATACCATTGCCTGTTGCCGGTTCCGATTTTAAGCCCCCGGGGCGAATAATAGTGTAAGTCAGCCCACTAGCAATTAAATGTTGTTCGGCCTTGTCTTTTTCCACTAACACAGGTCCCAATGTTGCTAGAGCTTGGGGAGGTAAAGCACCAGCACTATTACCAGTACCAATGGATGAAATTAAAATAAACCTTTGTACCCCTGCTTTTACTGACGCATCAATGAGATTTTTATTACCCAGATAATCAGCCCTTTCACCCTCCGAAGGTAAACCGCCAATGGTACTAATTACCGTTTGGATAGGTTCATCACCGAGTATGGCAGCTTCTACATCACTGATATTTAAAGCATCTCCCATGACAGTTTTAACACCTATTGCTTCTAGTTCAGGAGTTTCGCTTCTTAGGAGTGCTTTCACCCGGAGATTTTGCGCCGTTAAATATTTAGCAATTTCTCGACCAACGCCACGACTTGCGCCGGCGAGAAAAATGTAAGATCCAGTGGTCATATTAAGGGATTATAAATTCACTTCCTCAGCTTACAATGTAGCGAACTCATTAAACGCCAAAGTTCACCAATCACAAGCACTATGGATGTGCCGACAACTACACGCACCCAATCCTTCGGTGTTCCCTGTTCCCTGTTCCCTGTTCCCTGTTCCCTAAGATAAAAATTACCTGTTGAAAACTTATCAAACATCCTCTTAGACAACCCTGTAAAGGCAGACTGACTTAATCCCAAGCATCGAGCATTAAACAAATTCCAGAATTGTAACATTTTCCTTGCTCAACTATGGTACTGCGATAAATTTTGTAAGCAGGATAGGTTCCCTCTTCAATACTGTGATTTCTAGCCTCAGCTTGAGTTATTTTTCTAACTGGTTCCGCTGATTGCATATTTTTTCACCTTATCTAGTAGAAAGAAAATACCTTTTATGAACTTTTGTAAGACAAATTAAGCTGATGTTTACAGCTTTTTATACTTCCTAATAGCGTTATTCATCAAGATAATTTGTTCAGCATGAAATGACGGAGGTATCAAGCTGTGAATCCTATGTTCTAGTCCATCATGCATTACATCTGTGGGTAATTGAGAGTGATCTAATCCCAATGTATGACCAATTTCATGGGTAATAGTATTAGCAATCAAGTTAGATAATTGAGCCAAATTTAGACTTGCTTCATGGGAAACATCAAGTATTTTGTCTAAACGAACAAGAGCAATAGTAGTAACTTGCTGATGAGTAAAACTAGCAATTCCAAGATAGTCAACTAGTTGCTGGTCAGCTAATACATGGATATGGGTAAAATTATCCCCCCACTCTCTTTCATCAGGAGGTTCTGAGGTCAAAAACACATTGACACTCCTAAAAGCACTAAAGACCTTAGCAAGAGCATCTGTCATAACTGCTAGTATTGTGCTATTGTCCTCAATGTCAACAATCACTCTGGAAATATCAACCAAAATACAATGGCGAATATCGCGATTGTCTTTAGCTATTAACCATCCACAATAGGGACACACTAGCCAACTTGTTTGAACACGAGAACGACAACCTTGACAGCGAAGCTTTGCAGGTCTATCAAGGTTAATTCGTTCCCAAATCGGAACTTTCATCTCAGGATTTGTCTTCCTCAGATTTAGACGTTCATAAAGAGACATTTTACTTATAAAACGTGCTAAGGAGACCAGGGTTTTGAGTAGATTTTTGATTCCAATTTAGGTTCACATGAACCGTTAACTGGTTAGATACACCTGTCTTATTTAGGTCTATTTTGTGGGAATCACCACTTTTTTTTAAGAGGTTGTTTGATAAGTCATGATTAGTGTATCAACTATTGTTTGACCCCACCCTAACCCTCCCCTTGTAAGGGGAGGGGACTGGATTTTATTGTTTTTTGTGTGTTCCCCAATCCTTTCCAATCCTTCCCAATCCTTCCCAATCCCTGTTCCCTGTTCCCTGTTCCCTGTTCCCTAAGATAAAAATTACCTGTTTAATACTTGACAAACATCCTCTAAGAGTAATAGCCATGATTGTATAATCCTAGATATTCAACAGTAAGAGTTTGTGAAATTATAGACAAATCTACAAAGTCACTTTACCAGGGGTAAACCTGATTGGAGTTACTCCTAACCCCTCTATCCCGTCTGCAA
>NZ_JAQMUH010000163.1:0-22820 GCF_028331025.1 Anabaenopsis arnoldii
AAAGCCAAAAAAATATAAAATTTTGCGCAATTGCAACACTTATCCGTAGGTAGTTGTTTTGAGCGTGTAGGGGGATAATTGACTATTCCTTTTAAGCAAGTCTTAAAGAATCTGCGTGTCTTCAGACCGCAGAGTGTCAAAGCATAATCCCACGTCTAGTCATGGGAGTATTAACAGCAAGCAATGCCTTATTTAATTTACAAGAATATCCACAGGTAATGGACTTTTATCACCAAGCCATATGATCAACAAGTAATTAAAGCCCGTTACCAGAACCAGCAAAGGCAATTATCTAACGAATACTTACCTCTTGCAGCTCCTTCTCTGGGTGAAAATTGTCATTTTTAGCGGTTAAGGAATTCAACGCGATATTTACACCTCGATCATACAGTTGCTGCTGTTGGGTATATTCATTCAGTTTAGCCCGAGCTTGAGGGTAAACAGAACTACTTTTATGAATTTTACGCAGAAACTGGATAGCGCCACTAAAGTCGCCAACAGATGCTTTGATATTGGCACGATGTAAAAAATAAGCCGCTCTAATCTGCCGCTTTTGGTCGTACTCGGCTATTTTCTCTTGAACTAAAGCACTAGCAGTACTGTCGGGAGGAATTTGACGCAGATATTCTATAGCCGCTGAAAATTCTCTATCTACGGCTTTTGCATAGGCTTTTGATAACAAATCGTGTGTTTGTGTGGCAATGTTGGCTTGTGCTTGCTCCACCAGTTTCTCTACTTTAGATTGCCAATATAAAATATCTGGTAATTTCGCCGGCACACTTAAAACATCTGACCATCTCTCCTCATTTAGGGCTTGTTGGGCAATTTCGTATTGTTCAGCCGCCAATCGCCATTTGCCCTGCCATTCTTCTATATTAGCTTGAACCTCCGGGTAAACATTGCTGTAAGCAGGAATTGATTCAGCTAACGCCAGGGCTCCTCGAAAATTGCCTGTTTGATATTCTTTTATGGCTATATCTAATCTGCCTTTATGGGAATATGCAGGAGAATTATTCATTAAAGAACATGCTGCTAATCCCACTAATAAGGAATTAGCCGCCAAGCCTACTTTTATCCCTGAACATACTGGTGATGATGTAGCAAAATTAGGTTTTGGTTGTGGATCCTGATTTTTAGCCCTGATGATTTGATGGAGTTGATGGGGTATTTTCGGGGCGTTGAAGACTTGATTAAGGGTATATAAGACTTCAGCCGCAGACTGAAAGCGATCTTGGCAATCATAGCAAATCATCTTACTCAGAATAGCAGCTAGCTGATCACTCACTGATATATCTTCAGTCCGCCAGATAATCTCACCCGTTCCAACATTTAGTTTTAATTGCAGTGGTTCTAGTCCTGTTAAGGCTTGAATGGCAATCATACCCAAAGCATAAATATCACTATTGGGCAGGGTTTGACCAATAAATTGCTCTGGCGATATGTACCCCAGTGCGTTTACAGGAAGGTTATAAATAGGTAGCTCCCCATATGCGCCTAAATCAACTGACTCGATTAAACCGAAGTCGATTAAGGCTAATTTGCCATCAAGAGTACGTCTAATCAAGTTTTCGGGCTTAATATGGCAATGGATCACACCTTGAGAGTGAACAAAATCTAAAATACCTAGGGTATCTTCTAACAATTCTATAACTTCGGTTTCCGTCCACAGACCTCCGCAGGAATGCTTGATGGGTAATTCCTGACTCAGGGAATGTCCCTCTACAAATTCCTGTACTAAGTAGAAATGCCCATTTTCTTCAAAATAGGCGACAAACTGGGGAATTTGACCATGGGTTCCTAGACGCTGCAGAGTTCCTGTTTCATTGAGAAAGCAAAATTTTAAACTGTCTAAGTAGCTGGGGGAGAATTGCTCACCGTTAATCTGTTTAATCGTGTATTTGCTATTTCCCGGGTGGTCTCTATCTATGGCGATGTATGTTTCGCCAAATACCCCTGCACCCAGGCTTTGGATAACTTGGTAACGTGCTTGTAGTACTTTACCGATCATGTGATCATTCATGAGCTGGTTACTAAATAAGGCCTTATCATATGTTTCGCTAGATCAAGCGTTTTTCCGGAAGTCTGGGAAATAAATCATGCTAGCGTCCATTTTTGAAAGCCCAGTAGCTTTATCCTTTGGTTTCTTCGTCCTGTGAAATCACCTGGGTGTTATTTGTTAATGGTTTGACCACCCGCGCGATCGCTTCTTGCACAAAAGCTTTGATAAATTCATCCCTGCGATTTAATTTAAATTGTTCCTTGACTACTTCAGTCATACCACCATCACCCCAATCTTGGTCATGGCGAAAATACTCAATAAAACTTTTTCCCGCAATCCGTGTTAAATAAGCTACCGTTACTCCTTGAATTGCCCTACCAATGACAAAGGTGGCTACATGAAATTGTAAAGCTGTAGATATTAATTGAATTGCACCTTTGACTATACCTAAACTAGCGATGGTCTTGGCCAGGGAAAGGGCTAACTCTTTACCCCGTTCCATGTTCAGTTCACAGCCGTAGACTCTGCCAATCTCCACCACCATTTGAGCATTCACAGCGGCTGTCGCCAGTAAATCTACTACTGGTAGAGGTGTAACTGATACCACACCAGCCCCAATCCAGCTAAAGCGATCAACTATTTTGTCAGCTTGACGACGACGCTGGACATCAATCAAATTTCGCGCCTCTTCTCCCAGGCGTAGGGATTGCAAAAGAATATTATCCGCTACCAAATCCTCACCTTCAGCCCGTAAAATCGCCGCCATCCGCCGCAGCAAGGGGATAATATCCGCTTCTGGCTCTAGGGTTTCGCCAGTTTCTAGTTCTGCGGCTTGGGGATTAGCCGCGATCGCAATCACATCATTGGCGGCAATAAATCCCTGTACCCGTTGACGTAACCGAGCCAGGATAGATTCTTGATCTTCATCTGTATATAAATCAGTTTTATTGAGAACCAACAGCGATCGCTTGCCAATTTCCGCCAAACTGCGCAGGGGTTCATACTCAGAACGTCGCAAATCATTATCCACCACAAATAACAGTAAATTTGCTGAAGTTGCCAGTTCTCGGGCTAATTGTTCCCGTTCGGTTCCCTCCACCCCGGCTTCTAAAATCCCCGGAGTATCAGTAATTAAAATCTTGCGTTGTAATCCCTTCAACCGCAAACAATAAGTTTCCCCCACCTGGGTAGTCCCCATGGGCGCATTTACCTGACCGACTATGCGCCCCATAATAGCATTAACTAAAGAAGTTTTACCAGCACTACCTGTACCAAAAACAACTACTTGAATTTCACCCCGTGCCAGATTAACTTCAATTTCCCGGGATTTACTTAATAAAGCTTGTCGTGCGACTTCATCTTGAATTTGGGCTACCTGCTGTTTAACAGCTTTTAATGTACTCGAAGCGGCATCAGATTTAGCAGCGGGAATTTCTGCAGCCGTAACTCGTCGGGCTGGGCGGCGCGATCGCCTTTCCCCGGCTTGAAGTATCAATACATAATAAACAAAAGCCGCAACCAACCCCCCAATCAATAAAACCAACAACAACAGCAGCAAATTACCCAGCAGTGGCGAATAGGACAACTGCCAGTAAAGCCGAGACAGTGAGTCAATCAACCAGAGGCTTAATGCCAAAATGACGATTAAACCTACAATTAGGGTGACTATACGCGACAAAGGCATAGATGGCACAGTTAGTTAGTGGGTGTTCAATTGGCTGATGTTTTGAGTTTTTTTTGGGGTTTGGGTATACAGACACACAGGGATGAACAACTAGGAGATTTATTGTCAGTTTCTGGGGAGGGATATGAGCTAGAAACTAATGCTCAGTCCCCAATCCCCTCTCCAGTGTACTATCTGTCCACAGATCCCATGATCACGTCAACACTACCAAGAATAACCACAATATCTGCAACTTTCATCCCTCGTAGGAGTTCCGGGACAATTTGCAGGTTGTTAAAGTCAGCGGCGCGAATTTTCCACCGCCAAGGGAAGCCATGATCATCACCGACAAGATAAATTCCCAGTTCACCTTTACCGCTTTCCACACGGGAATAGATTTCGCCTTTGGGCATTTTAAAAGTAGGTGCAACTTTTTTCCCAATGTATTGATAATCAAAGCCATACCACTCAGATTTTTTCCCCTCTGCCATGCGCTTGGCTTCCAGGTTTTCGTAGGGTCCCCCTGGTAGTCCTTGAATTGCTTGGCGAATAATCTTCACAGATTCGCGCATTTCCCGCATCCGCACCATGTAACGGGCTAAACAATCCCCGGCGGTTTCCCATTGCACATCCCAATCAAAATCGTCGTAGCACTCGTAATGGTCAACTTTCCTTAAGTCCCATTTAACCCCAGATCCGCGTAACATGGGGCCAGATAATCCCCAGTTAATGGCTTGTTCCCGGGTGATGGTACCAATACCCTCAATCCGCCGGCGAAAAATCGGATTATTGGTAACCAAGCGCTCGTACTCGTCAACTTTGGGGAGAAAATAGTCACAGAAATCTAAGCATTTATCAACCCAACCATAGGGTAAATCAACTGCTACGCCACCCACACGGAAATAGTTGTGGTTTACCATCCGGTATCCCGTGGCGGCCTCCCACAAATCATAAATCATTTCCCGTTCTCGGAACTGATAGAAGAAGGGTGTTTGCGCCCCCACGTCAGCCAGAAACGGACCAAACCACAATAAGTGGTTAGCAATTCGGTTGAGTTCTAACATGATCACCCGAATATAGCTGGCGCGTTTGGGTACGGCTATACCTGCTAATTGTTCCGGGGCGTTAACGGTGACGGCTTCGTTAAACATACCCGCGGCGTAGTCCCACCGACTGACGTAGGGAACGTACATTACAGTGGTGCGGTTCTCAGCAATTTTCTCCATCCCCCGATGCAAATAGCCGATCACCGGTTCACAATCAACGACATCCTCGCCGTCCAATGTCACAATTAACCGCAAAACCCCGTGCATTGAGGGGTGGTGTGGCCCCATATTCAGCACCATAGGCTCGGTGCGGGTTTCTAGTCTGGCCATAAGTTCGGTGTTCTCCCATTATGAAAATTTCCACTTCAACCCCATCATCCCCACCAGGCTCGATTGTTTGTGTCTGCCAAAATCAGTTTGTCAGGGAAATAGTTTTCAGAAGTCGCTCTAGCAGCGTCTACATCTATTACCCATACAGAGTATGTTGGAGATGGGTCCTAGTGAGGGGATTTTACTTGATGTTTCAATTTGTTTCACTTCTTCAACTATTATTATATGGAGCTTGAGATTCAGGGAATTGTAGGCGCTGAATTTCTTCATGTGCCAGTTTTAAGCCGAGAGGTCATTGATGGGTTGGCGGTACGCCCTGGTGGCCATTATTTGGATGCAACTGTGGGCGGTGGTGGACACAGTCGCTTGATCTTACAGGCCGCTGCTAATGTGCGGTTGACGGCTATTGACCAAGATCAGGATGCTCTGCTAGCAGCCCAAAAGCACTTGGCTGAGTTTGGTGATCGGGTGCAGTTTGTGCTGGGCAATTTCTCATCTTATCAATATACTCCCCACTCTTTTGATGGTATCTTGGCTGATTTGGGTGTGAGTTCTTACCATTTAGACCAGCCAGAAAGGGGTTTTAGCTTTCGCCACACCGCTAATCTGGATATGCGCATGAATCAGGGTCAATGTTTAACCGCCGCTGATGTGATTAATCACTGGGATGAGCCGGAGTTGGCAGATATTTTCTTTAAGTTCGGTGAGGAACGTTTATCCCGCCGCATCGCCAGGCGCATTGTGGAAAGACGACCATTTCACACTACTACGGAATTGGCTTCGGCGATCGCCTCTGCTGTCCCCCGTCAATACCGTTATGGTCGTATTCACCCTGCTACCCGTGTTTTTCAAGCTTTGCGCATTGTGGTTAATGATGAGTTACAGTCTTTGGCAACTTTTTTACAGCAAGCCCCCTATTCTCTGGTTCCCGGTGGTCGAATTGCCATTATCAGCTTTCACAGTCTGGAAGACCGCCCCGTCAAGCATGATTTCCGCAATTCTCCTTTGTTAAAGGTCTTGACTAAAAAACCAATTACTGCTAATGAAAAAGAATTGGCTGAGAATCCGCGATCGCGTTCCGCTAAGTTGAGGATAGCTGAAAGGCTATAGATACTATTTACAACTTCTTTGCAACTTTTCGTTACACTTTTTAAAATATCTGTTACAGTACTTAATAGAGAAAACAAAAACCTCTGTTAAGTCCTACTGGGAGTATTAAAGATGAAAACTACAACAACACCAGCTCCAGAAAATCGCAACGCTTGGAACTGGGGATTTACTACCCAAACCGAAAACTGGAACGGTCGTTTAGCAATGATTGGTTTTTCAGCTGCTGCTTTAATTGAAGTATTTTCTGGTCAGGGCTTTCTCCACTTTTGGGGTATCCTCTAAAACTTAACTTTTGTCCCAAAAAGCTCAAGTATCAGAGTAATTTAACACTTGCGAAAATTTTGGGTAAAAATATGAACGCAATCATACAGTTAGAAAGTGGTGTATTAGATAGCACCATATTATTAACATCCCTCAGTGTAGATGACCAGTTAGCACTGCTGTGGTATGTATGTCACTAAGAAGAGGCCTAGCGGACTGATTCTGGTGTTGAGTTTATTTTATGCCTTCTGTAAATTAGAAGATAAAAAAATCAACTTACACCTTTGGGATGATCCCCATTATCAGGGATCATCCCAATTTTGCAGAAATACAAAATTAGCATCCAAAAAACCTCTTCTTACTGTTGCTTCCTTCCTGTTGAGTTTATTTCATGCCTTCTGTAAATTCAAACATAATATAAACTTACACATTTGGGATGCCCTCAATTATCAATTATGAATTGTTTGAAATTGTAACTCCTTATTATGATTTAATTGCAAATTAATTGCAACTATCTTATGCTTGTGGCTATTTAGTTTCATGAAAACTTTGTCAGGATTGCCCATGAAAAACTTATTAACTTACCCTAGAAAAATAGAAATAATGACATCGGAAGAAAAGTCAGTGGAAGTTAATAGTTTATCTAGCAATCCTCGTCAGTGGCGCATTGCTTTATATTCCCATGACACAATGGGATTAGGACACAAACGCCGTAACTTGTTAATTGCCCAAACATTGGGATATTCACCTCTACAAACCGATATTTTAATGATTAGTGGTATACAGGATGGTAGCAGTATACCAACGCCTTCAGGAGTTGATTTTTTGAGTTTACCTGCTTTGTACAAAAACATAGATGGTCAATATCAAGCACGAAAATTAGATTTATCATTACCGGAAATTATTACACTGCGATCGCAAATTATTCTCACTGCAATACAAAATTTTAAACCGGATATTTTCATAGTTGATAATGTACCCAGAGGCGCAGTCAGAGAACTAGAACCAACACTAAATTATTTACGTCATCAAGGAAAAACACACTGCATTTTAGGTTTACGAGATGTATTAGACGAACCAGCCTCAGTCCAGGAAGGTTGGAAACGCATGGAAAATGAAAAAGCGATTCAAACTTATTATGATGACGTTTGGGTATATGGAGATCCTACCATTTATGATTTAGCCAAAGAATATAATTTTGAGTCAGAAACAATTAAAAAACTCCATTACATTGGTTATCTTGATCAAACTACTCGCCTCAACTTTATTGATAGTGAAACCATTCATACTTTTCAAACCCTCAATTTATCTAAAAAAAAATTAGCATTATGCTTAGTAGGTGGTGGACAAGATGGAGCGAGTTTAGCGGAAACATTTGCCCATGCTCAACTAGCACCAGAGATGAATGGTATTATTTTAACAGGTCCATTTATGCCAAGGGATGTACAACAGAAACTGCAAAAAATAGCGGCTAAACGTGATAATTTACAGGTATTGAAATATTTATCTGAACCGACACTTTTAGTCAATCGGGCGGAGCGGATCATTGCCATGGGAGGATATAATACAACCTGTGAATTATTATCATTTCAAAAAAAATCCCTCATCATTCCCCGCATCCAACCGAGAAAAGAACAATTTGTGAGAGCAGAACGTTTACATTCTCTTGGTTTAGTGGATATGGTACACCCCCAAAACCTCACATCTCAAACATTAACAAATTGGTTAAATACAGAAACAAAAAAACCTCAAGAGAGTAACTTTGTGAATCTCAACGGACTCAATCATATTTATCAATCGATAGATGAAATACTCATAAATAAGCATTCAGCTAATACTAGTTCTGTATCATAGGGTAGCCATAGATGCCCTAAATTCAGATCAATGAATCACAGAAGCACAGAGTAGACCAAGATAAAATATCGAAAAATACGCGCATAATCACACATAAATGGTATAATATTATTCCACTTGTTAAAGAAGGTAGAAGGCAGGAGCTTTAATAATTCATAATTCCACCAATTACCAATTATGCCCATTGTTGGTTACATTCTCAAACGTTATCCCCGCTATTCCGAAACCTTTGTAGTCAATGAAATTTTGGCACATGAAACAGCAGGTTTAAAGATAGAAATTTTCGCTTTAAGACCACCGAATGACACTCATTTTCAAAATATTATTTCTCAAGTTAGAGCACCTGTAACTTACATTAAAAAACCAATTCCAGGCCGTGTGAGTCCATCTCTCAATAGTCTTGCTCCCACAGGGGCCAGCTATTTTTGGGCAGAATTACAAGAGGCCAGTCAAGTCATTCCCGATTTTTGGTCAAAATTAGCTATTGCTGAAGGTGAACAAGCAAGCACCGTTTATCAAGCTGCATGGTTAGCACGGGAAGCAAAAATCAAAGCCATCACTCATTTACACGCCCACTTTGGCACTGTAGCCACGAGTGTAGCTAGATTAGCATCTCATTTCACTGGCATTCCTTATACCTTTACTGCTCATGCTAAAGACATCTTTCATGAGAGCGTTAATTTTGCAGATATGGAACGCAAACTCCAGGATGCTTCGACAGTGGTAACTGTCAGTGACTACAACCTTAAATACTTACAAACAACCTATCCTACAGTTACCCAGAAAGTTAGGCGCATTTACAATGGTTTAAATTTACAACAACTAAAATATTCTGCTCCTGCTGACCGCCCTCCTGTAATTATTTCCGTTGGTCGGTTAGTCGAGAAAAAAGGGCTATCTATTTTGATAGATGCTTGTGCCATTTTGCAGCAGAGAAATTGTGAGTTTCAGTGTCAAATTGTCGGTACAGGATCATTAGAACCTGTATTAAAACAACAAATTGAAGATTTAGAATTGCAATCCTCTGTAGAAATTGTTGGTCCACGCCCCCAAAATGATGTGTTTAAATTGGTACAACAAGCAGCTGTATTTGCAGCGCCTTATGTAATTGGTAAAGATGGTAACCGGGATGGACTGCCTACTGTTTTACTAGAAGCAATGGCATTAGGAACACCCTGTGTAAGTACCGATGTAACTGGTATTCCTGAAGTAGTGCGACATGGTGAGACTGGGTTGATTGTGCCACAAAATAATCCTGAAAAATTGGCTATTTCACTTCAAGAACTTCTCACTGACTCAGCTTTGCGGGTGAGGTTGTCTAGTCAGGCGAGAAATTTAATTGCATCTGAGTTTGATATTGAGCGTAATACTCAAGTTTTACGGAAATTATTTGCCACGCACAGAGGTAGAAATCCACAGGAGGTATGAAGATGAGAGTTGCTTATGTTTGTGCTGATTTGGGGATTCCTGTTTTTGGCAAAAAAGGTTGTTCTATTCATGTGCAGGAGGTGATCAGAGCATTACAAAAACAAGCTTGTCATGTGCAATTGTTAGCGACTCGTATAGGAGGAATAGCACCGCCAGATTTAGGTAATATTATTGTTCATCAATTGCCACATATTCCCAAGGGGGAAATATCTATCAGGGAAAATATGGCTTTGGGAATTAATGAAGATTTACTTGAGAAATTAGAAAGTTTGGGAGATTTGGAGTTGGTTTATGAACGTTATTCTCTGTGGAGTTATAGCGGTATGGAATTTGCCCAAGCAAAGGGAATCCCTGGTTTATTAGAGGTCAATTCTCCTTTGATTACAGAACAGGTAGAGCATCGTGGTTTGATAAATATTGATGGTGCTAAAAAGGTGGCAGAACGAGTTTTTCAAGCTGCTACTGCTGTGATTGCTGTTTCTGAGGAGGTGAAAAAATATGTGATGAATTATGTGGAGAGTGAGAAAATTTATGTGATTCCTAATGGTGTGAATCCTCAAAGGTTTGAGCAAGTAAATAATTATACTGATTCAGTAAATTTTACTGTGGGATTTTTGGGGAGTTTAAAACCTTGGCATGGTTTGTCAATTTTGACTGATGCTTTTTTTCGACTACATCAAAAAGTTCCCCAAGCTCGACTTTTAATTGTGGGTGATGGTCTAGAAAGGGAAAATATAGAAACTGAATTATCAGCTAGAAAATTAGATAGTTATACTCAATTTACTGGGGCGGTAAATCCTGAACAAGTTCCAGATTTATTAGCAAAAATGGATGTGGGAGTTGCACCATATCCAGCACAATCGGATTTTTATTTTTCCCCATTGAAAGTGTATGAATATATGGCGGCTGGTTTACCTGTAGTTGTGAGCAAAATTGGACAATTAGTAGATTTAATTGAACCAGAAATTAATGGTATTCTTTGTCCTCCTGGTGATGCGATCGCACTAGCAGAAGCATTAGAAAAATTATGGCGATCACCTACTCTCCGTTCTAGTCTCGGACAGGCAGCGCGCCAAAAAGTCATGCAAAATCATACTTGGGATGCGATCGCCCAACAAATTCTGCACATAGGCGGACTTGATGTTGAAATGAGTCGATATAGCAACAATTAAGCACCTTGATGTCAGAGGGAATGTAATTCACTACTACACAAACAAAAACAATAAAAAATCACCTACTGTAAATGTCAAAATCCCTCCAAAAAGCTAGTCCTAATCTTTGGGGAATTGTAGTTTATTTCTGGCCTTACATTAGCCCACATCAAGGACTACTATTAATTTCAGCGATCGCCCTACTTGCAGATGTTGGACTGCGATTACTAGAACCTTGGCCGCTCAAGTTTGTTTTTGATTATGTTCTCATAGGGAATGATCAACCAAGCAATATTCCAGTAATTTCCAGTTTAGAACCCATTACCTTACTAACACTTTCCGCACTAGCAGTCATTTTATTTACAGGATTACGGGCCCTTGCTGCTTATTGGAGTACCGTAGGATTAGCCACAGTTGGTAGCCGTGTTATGGCGAAAGTGCGTAATCATTTATATCGTCATTTGCAAGATTTATCCTTGGCTTATCACACTAAAGCCCGTAGCGGTGATTTAATTATTCGTGTCAGTAGTGATGCTAGTCGTCTGCAAGAAATTATGATTACGGCTGCATTGCCCTTAATAGTCAGTATTCTGAGTCTATTGGGCATGATTGGGGTGATGTTTTGGATCAATCCTAGCCTTACCCTACTGTCACTTTTGACCTTACCGTTATTTTGGTTAGTAACCAATCGCCTGAGCCAACAAATTAAAGATTCTTCATTAAAGCAACGCAAACAAGAAGGAAAAGTAGCTGCTATTGCGTCAGAATCTATTACAGCTATTAAGTTAGTCAAAGCTCTTTGGTTGCAAGACGCCTTTGCACAAGTTTTTTCTCAACAAAATCAGCGCAGTCTTAATGAAAGTGTTAAAACCCAACGTTTCGCTGCTCACTTAGAACGCACTGTAGATGTTGTGATTGCTTTAGGAACAGCTATTGTTCTCTGGTATGGTTCTTGGTTAGCCTTGCGAGATGCACTCACACCAGGGGATGTACTGGTATTTATCACCTATGTCAAGAATGCCTTTAAGCCAGTACAGAACTTTGCTAAGTACGTAGGTAGACTAGCTAAAGCTGCGGCTTCTGGTGAGCGAATTTTAGACGTATTACAACAACAGCCTGATATCAGAGATTTACCTGATGCAATTCCAGCGCCAATTTTTCGAGGTGCAGTTTGTTTTGATCATGTTAATTTCGGCTATGAACCAGGACAAGTTTTGTTAGAAGATATCAGTTTAAACATTCAACCAGGACAACAAATAGCAATTGTGGGTACTTCCGGTAGTGGAAAATCTACATTAGTCAGTTTATTACTACGACTTTACGACCCCACCCAAGGTAAGATTTTCATTGATAGCAGGGATATTCGAGAGTACACATTAGCATCATTACGCCCGCAAATTAGTGTAGTTTTACAAGAAAGTATTTTGTTTGCGGCTACAATTCGAGAAAACATTGCCTATGGTGTTTCTGGGGTGTCTGATATTGAAATTGAAAATGCTGCCCGTTTAGCTAATGCACATAATTTTATCCAAGCTTTACCCCAAGGATATGATACTTTTGTCGGTGAAAGAGGAGCAACACTTTCTGGGGGACAACGCCAACGAATTGCGATCGCTCGTGCTGCTATTCGTCAAACCCCCATTCTCATTTTAGATGAACCTACCACCGGTTTAGATAAGGGTAATGAAAAAGTTGTAATTAATGCCTTACAAAAGCTTTCTCAAAACCGCACAACATTGTTAATTACCCATGATCTTAATTTTGCTACTCGCGCCCATAGGATTGTTTACATGGAAAATGGGCGGGTTTTAGAACAAGGTAATCATCTGCAATTGATGCAAAAAAATGGTCGTTATGCCGCTTTGTATCAAATACAAACTGCGATGGAAAATGGGAAATAAAGATGATTTATAGCCGGCAAATAATCTAACAATATGACTGTTATTGTCAGAGATAATTTTGATAGTGTAGCGGATATGAAAATGCCTTTTTTATCAGCAGCAATTGACCCTGTGCAAGTGGCAGAATATTTTAGTCAGCATTTATCAATTGCTCAAAATACTCATCTTCAAAAAATTACAGTTATTCGACACAAACCGGGGCGGCGTTGTTTGATTGAGTATGAATTAATTAATACAGAAGGACAAACAATAAAGCTGCTAGGTAAAGTCAGAGCCAAGGGAACTGATTTTCATAGTTATGAATTACAGAAATCTTTATGGGAAACCGGATTTGGTAATGATAGTGTTGATGGAATTTTCGTTCCTGAACCTCTGGGTGTAATTCCTGAATGGCAAATGTGGTTACAGCGTAAAGTTTCGGGGGTGACATTTACTAAATTATTAACACAAAATAACAATCTTTTATTAGCACAAAAAATTGCTGAAGTTGCTCATAAACTGCAAAAAATTAATATTTATACCCACCGTTATCATACTATGAATGATGAATTACGCATCTTACATGAACGCATTCCCTTAGTCATCCAAAAATATCCACAATGGCAAGAAAGATTAGAAAGAATTTTAGAAGAATGTAATTATTTAGGTAATAACACTCCAGAAACAAATGTTTGTGGTATTCATCGAGATTTTTATCCAGATCAAGTGGTTGTTAATAATGATCATTTGTATTTAATTGATTTAGATTTATATTGCCAAGGTAATCCAGCCCTGGATATTGGTAATTTTATTGGACATATTCAAGAATACAGTCTGCGTGTATTTGGTAATCCTGGAAAATTGGCAGATTTGGAAACATCTTTGATTGCCAGATTTATGCAACTAACAAATAAGGATTATAGATATAACTTGAGAATTGCGATTGCATCTTATACCACTTTAACTTTAGTTAGACATATTTATATTAGCACTTTATTTGTAGAAAGATTACCTGTGACCGAGACATTATTGAATATATGCGAACAACGTTTTAATATACGCAATTCGTAACTATATACAGCATATTTGTATTTTTTACTTGCTTGCATCAATATTGCCTAGATTTTTATATTTTTCTGCGCCAGAAGAGATGTTGGTGATTTTCAGGAGATTTCTGTGAAGAATTTGATATTTTTCCTAAAAACTGGTTTGATTAGTTTATTTTTTGCTGGTATTCTCACCAGTAAAACTAAGGCTAATTCTATACCTTCAGATATGATTCATGGTTTTAATCAAATCAATTCTGTTTCTGAATTATCCCATAGAATCAATGCTTGTAGTGAATCTAATTTAATAAATAAAAGATTACCAACAGAATTTTCAGATGAATTAAAGGTTTTTAATAACCGGCTGAATTTATTAGAAAGCAAGGTTAATCAATTAGAGCAGCAGCAATTTTTGCCCCAGTTTGAACTAGAGGGAGAGGTAATTTTTGCGGTGACTGGAGTAGCGGGTAAACAAACAGCTAAGACTACTAGCTTAGTATTTAGTAATCGTGTACGTCTGAGTTTAGAAAGCAGTTTCACCGGTAAAGATAAATTGCAACTGCGCTTACAAAGTAGGAATACACCAGAATTAGACCATGTGACTAGCACTAAAATGTCAAATTTAGGATTTGATGGTGATGATGATAATGAAGTCGAATTAGATGAAATAGAATATAGATTTAGGTTAGGGAAACAAACGGGAATAACTTTATATGGGTTAGGAGGAGGATTAGGTGATTTAGTTCCTAGTATCAATCCCCTATTTAGCGGTAGTGGAGATGGAGCAATTTCTACATTTGCAAGAGAAAATCCCATTCGACGACAAGGTGGGGGAGTCGGTGTTGGTATTTCTCGTAACTTCCATAATGCTATTAATTTGTCATTGGGATATATTGCTAGTAATGCAGCTAATTCAGAAAGGGGAATTTTTGCTAGTCCTAATGGTACAATTGCTCAACTGACTCTCGAACCTTCTCCAACAACAGCACTTAGTTTTACCTATGTCTATTCTCAGGATAATCTGAATACGGGAACTGGTAGTAAATTAACTAGCGATCCGTTTAATTATCAGGCCAATTCAATTACTGCTAATTCCTTTGGTGCAGAAGCAGCTTGGCAACTGAATTCAACTATTACTCTTGGTGGTAGAATTGGTTTTATTCATGCGGAAACACAAGATTTACCGACAAATGCAAATGCTACTATTTCGACATGGGCAATGTTGCTAACTCTTAGAGATATTGGTCAAGAAGGTGGGTTTGTCGGTTTTGTGGTTGGTCAACCCCCCAAAGTGACTCATAATAGTTTAGGTAAAGTATTTGAGGATAAAAATACATCTTTACATCTAGAAGGTTTTTACTACTTTCCCATCACAGATAATTTGGCTATAACTCCGGGATTATTTGTGATTACCAGTCCGGAACATGATCATAGTAATGACACCATTTATGTCGGTACTGTGCGGACAACATTTACCTTCTAATCAAAAATTTGTTGATCGGGTTCTCTGTGTTTGATATTTTTTTATCCTACCGCCTTGATTCTCCTCTAATTGGAGGAAGAGGAGCTAGGTCTGAGTCTTTCTCTCCAAGAGGGCTGGGGCGATGAAGAAGTAGAAGTATCAGCAGGGGGTAAAGGGCGGACAGTATTTTTGGGCGAACCACCTGATCGTACTCTTCTAGTCCGTCTGGGAGTAGAAGATGAAGAAGTAGAAGTATCAGCAGGGGGTAAAGGGCGGACAGTATTTGTGGGCGAACCACCTGATCGTACTCTTCTAGTCCGTCTGGGAGTAGAAGATGCACTTACAGGTAAATTGGTGGTTTGTGGCTGAGAATTTCTTGCTGATCGTCTGCGTGATCTCCTCACGTTATTTCGCGGGGAAATAGGCTGTTCTCCAGCTACAACAAAACGATTCCTGATTGATTTGGACTTGATCGGCTGGGCCTTAATACTACCGACACGACCTTGTAGTTTAGGTCTTTCCGGAAACTCTTCTACAGGGATTCCCTCCACTGCTTTTTCCATAAATTCCCGCCAGGTTCCAGCAGCAGTACCACTGTCTCCAAAAGTCGGGCGGTTGTTATCATTACCTAACCAAACACCTGTGACCATTTGGGGAATGTAGCCAATAAACCACAAATCCCGGGATTGATCAGATGTACCGGTTTTCCCCGCCACCGGTCTATTCCTTAATTGGGCAGGGGCACCAGTACCGGCTTGTACAACGTTACGTAGCATCCAAGTCATAATCCCGGCACTAGTAGGGTCAAGAACCCGCCGCGGCTGGAAATCATTAGACCAAACTACCTCTCCTTGACGGTTGAGGATGCGGCGGATGCCATGAGCTTCTACGTGTAATCCTTGAGTAGCAAAAGTTCCGTAAGCGTTGGTTAACTCCAGTAGATTCACTTCACTAGAACCCAGCGCTAAAGAATAGGTGGGCTGGAGGGTAGATTTAATTCCCAGATTGCGCGCAGTATTAATAATCGGATCAAATCCTACATCCAGCAATAATTTGACTGCAACAACATTATTGGAACGGGTCAGAGCATCTCTAATGGTCATGGATCCGCGAAAAGTTCTACCATAGTTTTGTGGTTCATAGCCATTGATGACAACAGGTGCATCTATGTATCTGTCCCTGGGGCTTTTCCCAGTGGCGATCGCCGCAGCATAGACGAAACCCTTGAATGTCGAGCCTGGTTGGCGCTGGGCCTGGGTAACGCGATTAAACTGATTTTTACTAAAGTCTTTTCCTCCCACCATAGCATGAATTTCACCATTGCGGGGGTCTATGGCTACCAAGGCTCCTTGGGTAAATTTTCCCCAGACACCTTGATTACGCAAGGTTTTAGTTACTGCGGCTTCTGCGGCTTCCTGTAAGTTAGGATTAAGGGTAGTTTCTACTACTAAACCTCCTGCTTTGAGGACTTCGGGAGCAACATATTTGGGCAATTCTTGGAGGATGTAACTAGTAAAGTAGGGGGATTTTACTTCCAGGCGTTGGGGAGAACTGGTTTTGAGGTTTAGCGGCTCCTGAGCAGAGGCTTTTCTGTCGCCATCTGTAATTAATTTATCTTCATACATCCGCTGTAATACTATATTTCGCCTGCGGATCGCGGCTGTGGGATTGTTTATGGGGGAGTATAAACTTGGCGCGGGCGCTAATCCCGCCAGCATGGCTGCTTCTGCGAGGGAGAGTTCATTGACACTTTTACTGAAGTAAACCAAGGTAGCATCTGCTACGCCATAAGCACCGGATCCTAAATAAACTAAATTGAGGTAACGTTCTATAATTTGGTCTTTGGTTAATTCTTGCTCTATTTTATGCGCCAGACGCACTTCTTGGAGTTTGCGCCAGATTGTCTGCTCTGGTTGGAGGAAGAGAATCCTGGCTAGCTGTTGAGTGATGGTGCTACCACCTCCAACGATAGCCCGCGATCGCAAGTTGTTCACAGATGCTCTGAGAATTCCTTGAGGATCAATACCATGGTGTTTTTCAAATCTTCTATCCTCTGAGGCGATAAAAGCCTGTTTGAGTTGCTCTGGTATTTGCTCAAGTCTGAGCCTTTCCCTGGTGGCTTCCCCTTGTTGTTGTAGTATGGTGCCGTCAGCGGCTTTGATGGTGAGGGTTTGCGCTCTGGTGGTAACTTGCAGTGCCGATTTATCGGGTAAGGTTTGATCTATGGTGCCAATGAAATATTGCCAGCCCATAATTGTACAACCTATGCCACTACTTATACCCAAACTTACCCGAAACCAGAACCGACGATGAAAGGGTCTGTTACTGCTCAGTAGACTAGTGATACGAGAGAAGAAACTATTCATAAATCTTATGGGTAGTAAGCTGATTTGTAGCTTCCTCGTTTTCGTAATCTTTACTAGGGGGTAAGCAAACCAGGTTTACGTTAATATAATACAATAGAAATGCTTAACTCAATTCAGTAATACATCAACATTTTTTCCGGGAGTCGTTAATTAATTTGTTAATATTTAGACATAATTCCGACATAATTTTAACTAGTTGTTCACCCCAGTGAATTCATTCAAAATATCTAGGCAAAATACACCAGGTAAACTTAGTGCCATTGCCCTGGGTAGTAATATTGGCGATTCCTATAAAATTTTAACAGCAGCTATAGAGACATTGTCCGCCACACCGGGGATCAAGCTACAAGCTCAATCTAGTTGGTATCGCACTAAACCCGTGGGTCCGCCCCAACCGGATTATTTAAATGGCTGCGCCATCTTGCAAGTAGAAATGTCACCAGACTTATTATTAGAGACCTTATTGGCTACAGAAGCAAAATTTGGTCGGGTGCGTCAAGAGCGCTGGGGTGCGCGATCGCTGGATTTAGATTTGTTATTATATGATGACTTCATCATAGACACCCCCCAACTGCAGATTCCTCATCCCCGCATGGTTACTAGAGCCTTTGTATTAGTACCACTGGACGAAATTGCGCCCCATTGGGTAGAGCCGACTTCTGGAACTAAGATTAAAAACCTAGTAAAAGAGGTAGACTGTGCCGATGTAGTTTTATTCTCCAACCAATAACTAAAAAAAAATATACGGTTTTTGTTCACAGCAGTTAGTATATGTATCCAGATATAAAATAAATTTACTATGCCACTAGGTAGAGAATTACCACAGCTGCTAAAACAGTGCTTATTTTATAAAGGTCGCAAGTTTGACTTTGAAGTCAATCGTCTGCGTTTACCCAATAAAGCCGAAGGAGAATGGGAATGCATTCGTCACCCCGGCGGAGCCTTAGCTGTACCCATAACAAAAACAGGTAAACTAGTACTGGTGCGCCAGTACCGCTTTGCCATTCAGAGAAGAATATTAGAATTTCCCGCCGGTACGGTAGAAATCAACGAAGATCCCCTGAAGACAGTACAACGGGAAATTGAGGAAGAAACAGGTTATAGCGCTAAGAAATGGGATACACTGGGTGAATTTTTCCTCGCCCCCGGCTATTCTGACGAAATCATCTATGCTTTTCTGGCGCGAGACTTAGAAAAGCTGGAAAACCCACCCAAAAAAGATGAAGATGAGGATATCGAAACTGTACTATTAACACCCGAAGAACTAGAGAAAGCTATTCTTCAGGGCGACGCCATAGATGCTAAAACCATTTCTAGTTTTATGCTAGCGCGCCCCTTTTTGCTTTAACAGCTTCAAATCTCCCCCTCTCCTGGGTCAGGAGAGGGTATAGGGTCAGATTCTGGCTTTTCCTCAGAAACTTTCTGGCGATTAATCCAAATACCTCTCAAACCAGCGGCTTTAGCACCTTGATAGTCCTCCTTAACACTATCACCAATGTGCCAAGCGGCTTGAGGTGGACAATGATGTTTTGCTAAAGCCAAGGCAAAAATCTGTGGGTCTGGTTTAGCAACACCCGCTTGGGTAGAAATGGTAATAGATGTAAAATAATTACTCAGTTCTAAACCTTGCAAGACGGAGAAAAGTCGGGAATCAAAATTAGAGACTACACCTAATTGAATACCCTGTTCTCGCCAGTGGTTCAAAGATGAGAGGACATCAGGATAAATGAACCAAGGTTCCCCAGTGCCAAAGTGAATATAGAGTTCACTAAAAAAACTGGAAAAGTCAGAAAATCCTGACATAACCCCGGCGCTTTCAAAAGTATTGTAGACAATTTTCTGCCACCAATCAAACTCACGCTGGGAAAGATCATCTAAGTGTGCATCAGGAAATATGGGTGGAGGGGAAGCTGCAAAGCTTTGCTTAAAGGCTGTATCCAATATTTCCGCAGAAACTTCAACATCAAATTCCTTGGCTATTTGACTATAAATTTGGCCCACACTGCCTTTAACACCGAATAGCGTACCAACAGCATCTAAAAAAATAACTTTCGGTCGTTCCATCAAACCTAGTAAATTAATTATAAATATGAGATTTGAGTTGTTGGTGAAGACACCAGATACTACTAGGATAGTGTATCTATAATAGGACGAACTAGCCAATTAAAACCAACCTTGAGTTGATGATCTAAACTAGGCATCCGATAGAGATAAGCTAGACGACGAGCAACATATGCTAAGGGTCCATCTAACTTTACACCTAAACCAGTGAGGGTAGCATTATCTTTACCCAAAGCCATCATTTCCCCTAGCTGTTGGTAACGGAAACTAAGTAAAGGGCGATTAGTCAGAGAAGCCCAGATATTCCAAGCAGTATAATCAGCTTGTTGAAAAGCAACTTGGGCTGTAGCGGGGACTTGTTGACCCTCAGCATCACGACAGTCTGCTAAGTCTCCCAAAGCAAAGATTTCTGGATGTTCTAAGACTTGTAAGGTGGGTGTAGTTGTGATTTGACAGCGCTGATTTTGCTTTAAATTCAGGGTGCGGACTACGGTTGCTACCCTGGTTCCCACAGTCCAAATCACTAAATCTACAGGAATTGTATCTACTTGAGTTTTATATTCTAGGGAAATGGTATCTTCACCAATTGATTCTACCTTGGTTTCTAAGTCTAGAAATACCTGCTTGGCTTCTAAGGCTTTGGTAGCAGCTTGGCGGTTAAATTCTGGAGAGGTGCGTAAAATTTGATCACCAATTTCAATCAGGCGCAAACGTCCCCTTTTCCCTAATCTATCTGCGAGTTTACAGGCTAACTCTACACCACTGTAACCAGCGCCAACAATGGCGACGCGAATTTTATCCGCGTCCGATTCTTCTAAGACTCGCAGACGTTCTTCTAACCGGTAAGCGTCCGTGAGGTTGCGGAATGGATAAGCGTAAGATGCGGCTCCGGGAACCATATCTAGGGGTGTTTCTCCACCCAAAGCTAATACTAATCTGTCATAGGGAATTTCCGGGCCATCCTGTAACTGTACCCGTTTTTGCTCGGTGTCAATTCCCGATACCACACCTTGGTAAAAACGTACCCCTGTACCTTGTAATAACTCCTCAAAGGGGGGCGCAATTTCCCAGGTCTGCATTTCCCCTGTGAGTAATTCGTACAGTAATGGTAAAAATATAAAGCGATCGCCCTGGTCAACTAGGACAATTTCCGGTTTTTCCCCCTTTTCCCAGGGTAACTGACTTAAGCGCAGGGCGGTATAGAGACCACCAAAGCCTCCACCCAATATACATATTTTAGAAGTTGGTTGAGTCATGGCTCCTATAGGTTCATCAATACTAACTTCAGTGTAATCAATAAATGTTCAATAAACAAAAAAAGCCTGGTTGCGCTCATTACCAGGCGTTTAAGTTGAAATTGATTGCAGGAGGAGGTAGAAGACGGAAATTACCAACCAGGGATTATTGCAGATTTACCTTGACAACTTTTTTCTTTTCTTCTTCTGCTTTGGGTAGTGTCAGGTGCAAAATACCATCCTTGTATTCCGCACTAACTTTATTATTTTGCACCAAGGTAGGTAGAGAAATCGCCCGTTGGAATTTACCGTAATAAAATTCACTCTTGCTGACACCTTTATTTTCGGTTTTAGTTTCCGATTTGCGCTCACCAGTAATATAAACGGTGTCTTCTGTGACTTGTATATCCAGGTCTTTAGTGTCCATTCCTGGTATTTCTAGCTTGACATTAACTGCGTCATCGGTTTCGGAGATTTCCGCAGCAGGAACTTTATGGAAACCTCTTTCAAATAGTCTAGATGGTGCTTTTGTTTCTTCAAGTAGGCTATTAATTTCACGGTGGAGAGTACCGATTTCCATCCAGGGATTCCAGCGAACTAACATAAATATTCCTCCGATTAAGTAGTTTTTATTTAATTGATTTTGCACTTGTCTTAGTGCTTAATTTAAATATTAATCAGGATAACAATTTCTGTAAATTCGGTTCTTACGACGGCATAATTGATGATTACCGCATTAGATACCCGACTTCTTCAAGCAGTCGGGTATCTGGGTTAGTTTATTCTTGCAGGTGAAAATCTTGCACACAACAACACCCAAGCTACTACTCACCTTGTTATTTCCTCTCATTTATCAGACTATCTAGGGTGACCCTGACTAAACTATCAGTGGCATAACCCCCTGTTTACCAATCTGAGGAAATATCAGCTTTCCAGTTGGGTGTTGTGTTCGGTTGACGAGACAGATTAGAATAGAACAGCGCTTTTACCTCTTTGTGAACTGAACATTGGCTGTTGAATCTGCCAGGGAAGCTATTTAGCTTCAATTATTAATATATCATTGTTAAATCAAGAGTACCTGACTTTGATACTAAACTTAATATTTCCAGGTAGGTGGTAGAACCTTGAGTATTTACCCATTGGTACCCTGGGATTCATTGGCAATTCCAACAGTGCGATCGCCTGTTGTGGAAAACCATCATCCATTTCATGAGGCGATCGCCATCACATTTACAGAGTGGGTAAGGCGATCGGCACCGCTCATTACCCACTCTACTCTACAATCTGATTTGTCAGGATTCAGTCAATCATACTAGAAGCTACACTAAGGTAGTGGTGAAATTACCAATCCCCAGCAAGCCTGTTGATCCTGTCACCTCAATAATGGCATCTTTATTGGCATCAAAGCCCGCTATACCATCGTTAATAGCGACAAAGGAACGACTTGTCATATGCTTCTGGCTAAAACTGAACAGAGAAAACCAGGCGGCAGCGTTGGCTTGAAAATTAGTGCTAGTTAAAATTCGACTAATATTGTTCCCATCCAAAGTTCCAGACAAAAAACCAGCAAATATGAATTCAGATAATGGATTGGAAACAACGAATTTATCTTCCCTAGCATTAAAGTCAGTAATAACATCAAAGTTATTCAGCAGTGAATCAGCTAAGTTGCGGTAGTCAAAACGGTCTGCTCCAAGACCTCCGGTAAGAGTATCTTTTCCAATTCCCCCCGTTAGGATGTCATTACCAGCACCACCGTAGAAAGTGTCATTACCTGAACGCCCCTCGAAAACGTCAGCATATTGTGTGCCAGTGATGTGATAGTTTTCTACATTAGAGACATTAACCAAAATTTGACCATTAGCACGATTCCAGATATGATTTGTATTTTGGTGTCCTAAATGAATACCAGCACCATCTGTTTTGCT